>JAFSNU010000417.1 GCA_017447325.1 Synergistaceae bacterium
TTGAGCTATCTGCGAGCCTTGCATGTGTTTAAAGTTCATGCCTCGCCTTGCCCTTTGCCCTTGCGATAAGCTCCGCGCATTTCTCGCTGACTATTACGGCTTGCCTTGCTCTTGCGCCGTGACCCTTGAGTTCGCTGCGAGCCTTGCATGTTAAAGCTCACGCCTCGCCTTGCCCTTTGCCCTTGCGATAAGCTCCGCGCATTTCTCGCTGACTATTACGGCTTGCCTTGCTCTTGCGCCGTGACCCTTGAGCTATCTGCGAGCCTTGCATGTGTTTAAAGCTCACGCCTCTAAATTATCACGCAAATAAAAAACGAGGCCAAGCTATTAAACTTTGCCCCGTTGATTTTCAAATTAAATTTTAAAATTATTAATTATTACACGTCAGTCTTCTGACCGTAGTTCACGCCCTGATACTTCTTCTGGAACTTCTCAAGACGTCCGGCCTCTGTCAAGATGCGGCCTCTCTTGCCCGTGTAGAACGGATGGCACTGCGAGCATACGCCGACGCGAATTTCTTTTAAAGTCGATCTTGTCGTAAAAGTATTTCCGCACGCGCACGTAACTTTGCATTCCTGATACTCAGGATGAATATCTTTCTTCATCTTATTATTAAAACTCCTGTTTAAATTTAAAATAAATTAAATTAAAAATTAATGACGTAAGCCAAGACGCTCGATCAACGAACGATAACGGTTAAAGTCCTTGTCCTGCAAGTAGCGCAGTAATCTGCGGCGCGTTCCGACCATCTTTAAAAGTCCGCGTCTCGAATGAAAGTCCTTCTTGTGAACTTTCAGATGCTCCGTGAGCTCTCTGATTCTCTCGGTGAGAACGGCGACCTGAACCTCAGGCGAGCCTGTGTCGCCCTCGTGCGTGCGGTACTCGGCCATTATGGCCTGCTTCTTGTCCTTCTGGATCATTTCTTTAAATCTTTCCTCCTGATTATAAATTATTTTTCTTTCAGCCATTGACTAAGCATTCGCCTGATCCAAAGGCGATATTCTGAGTACACGGCCTCTTAATTCTTAATTAATTTTATATTAATAAATTTAATTTATCAAGCTTTAATTTAAAAATACTTCTTTCACGCTTATATTAACTTTCTTGACATTCATTCCCGTAAAATAACTCAAGCCAAGTTTAATTCGCTTTTGCAATAACTTTGCAATCTCCAAAGCACTTTTATTTCCTAATTTAAAATCCAACATCACATTAACGTCCATGTTATCATCAAGCTCATGCTCGATCTCTAACTCATGAATATTTTGAACGTAATCGCTTGTTGCGAGCAAGTGCCGGCACATCGCCAAGACAGCGTCCGGCTCTATTAAAACTTTGCCGTCGAAACTAAATAACGGCTTCACTATCGTATTTTTATTGTCGTCCTTATCTCTACTCTTAAATAAGCCTCTAATCTGGCTGACTAACTTTCCCGCAAAGTTGCGCTGTATTTGCGCTCGGGCTACAGGCACAACATGCTGCTTCTTCTCGCGGCGTTCTTTCAACGCTGCATTAATTTCGTCCTGACTTGCGACATCAGAAATATTTATAATTTTAACCGGCTTGTTAAGCCCTAACTTTAAAATTATTTTGTCTATCATCGCCTCAGACGTCGCTAAAATCATCAGCTTGCACGGCGCACGGGACGCGAGATAATTTATAACTTCTTCACGGTGCTGATCGTACTCGAATATAGCGCGTCTTATAGCCCGAACCATATTTATTTCAGATTTCGCGCTCTTGCCGGCCATGATCCGCCCTCGGGATATTACAAGGCCGTCGTCGATAATTAAATCAATATTATATTCACGCGCAACGTTAGTAGCTCTATGGCTCTTGCCAGTTCCAGCCGGCCCGACAAACGCGCTGACTTCTATTAATTTTAATTTCTCGCTTAAATCTTCCATATTAAAATTAAAAATTTAAAATTAAAATTAAAATTTTAATCTAACAGCTCAACGCGCGCGCCCAAAGATTTTAATTTTGCGTCTATCGCTTCATAGCCCCGCCACACGTGTACCATGTCGCTTACCTGCGTAACTCCCTGAGCCGCAAGGCCGGCTATTATCAACGCAGCTCCGGCTCTCAAGTCAGTAGCCTTTACGTCCGCGCCGTGCAGACTTTCAACGCCGTTTATTATCGCCGTGTCGCCTTTAATATCTATATTCGCGCCCATTTTATTAAGCTCTTGCGTATATAAAAATCTCGCCTGAAATAAATTTTCTTCGATTAAGCTCGTGCCTTTTGCAATCGACAAAGCCGCTGCCATTGGAGACTGCGCGTCCGTCGGAAATCCCGGGAACGGCATCGTCCTGAACGACACCGCGTGAAGTCTCTTAACAGGCGTTAAAATTATAGAGTCTTTATTAACTTTAAACTTTGCTCCGGCCTCTTCAAGCTTCGCTAAAATCGCGTCAATATGATCAGGAATAATATTATTTATTGTGACTTGGCCGCCGGTCATTATTGCCGCTAAAATATACGTGCAGATCTCTATCCTGTCCGGTATAACTTTATCGCTGCCCGAATGCACTTCGTCTATTCCTTTAATTCTCACGCAGCCCGTGCCCTCTAAATCAATCGGCACGCCCATGCTCATTAACACATCCGCAAGATTATCTATCTCAGGCTCACGCGCAATATTCTCGATTATAGTCTCGCCGTGAGCAAGAGCCGCCGCCATCATTAAATTTTCAGTCGCTCCTACAGACGGAAAATCTAAATAAATTCTACGGCCTCGCAACTTGTCAGCTTTAGCATAGACAACGCCGCTTTTAATCTCTATCTTTGCTCCCATCTGCACAAGGCCTTTTAAATGCAAGTCAATAGGCCTGCTGCCGATCGAACAGCCGCCGGGCAAAGGCATTACAGCTTTGCCGCACCGAGCTAATAAAGGCCCAAGCACAAGCGACGACGCACGCATCTTCCTGACTAAACTTTCCGGAGCTTCGTGCGAAATATTTTCAGGAACGTCAAGCATAACTTTATTCGCGCCTAAATCTTTAACATTAACGCCCAAGCTCTTTAATAATTCCTTCATCGTGTTAATGTCATACAAATCCGGCACGTTGTCTAACGTCAAACTTCCGCCTTTTAACAACAAGCACGCGGCCATGACAGGCAAAGCGGCGTTCTTCGCGCCCTGAGCCTTTATTGTCCCGTTCAAAGGCACTCCGCCCTCAATCCGCATTATATTTTTTAACTCAGACATTTAATTTTTAATACATGCTCCTAATTATTTTCAAATTTCAAAACTTATTAATTATTAATATTTAATATTTAATATACGCTAAAATTTAAAATAATTTAATATAATATCCCGAATTTTCAAGCAAGCCGTTCCGTCTCCGAACGGCATTCCGCGCGTCAAAAAATATTCCCTGTAATCTTTATTATTTAAAATCTTTAAAGCCTGCTCCAAAATTTTATTTCTGTCAGTGCCGACTAAAACGCCGGTGCCTAACGTCACAGCCTGAGGCCGCTCCGACAAAGTCCGCATAATTAAAACGGGCTTGCGCAGTGCAGACGCTTCTTCCTGAATGCCGCCGCTGTCACTTAAAATAAATATGCTCTTGTTCATGGCCGCGACAAAATCAGGATAGTCTAACGGCTCAGTGAAAATTATATTATTATTAAAATCTTTAAGCTCTTTATAAATTACTTCGCGCACCGTCGGATTTTTATGTAACGGTATTAAAAATTTCACGTCCGGCCTTGCGTTAATAATATCTTTCACGGCATGGCAAATTTGAACTAACGGCTCGCCCCATGACTCCCGCCGGTGAGCAGTCATTAAGATTAACGGCGCGTCATTCTCAAAATTTATATTATTATTTAATTTATTACTTAAAGTCCAGAATAGCGCGTCTATAACAGTGTTGCCCGTTACAAAAATTTTTGACGGATCAGAGCCTTCGTGCTTTAAATTCTCAGCGTCAAGCTCGGTCGGCGCGAAATATAAACTTGCTATTCTATCTGCAAGAACTCGATTAATTTCTTCAGGGAACGGCAGATAAATATTTTTGCTGCGCAGTCCGGCCTCAACATGTCCGACCGGAATTTTACGGTAAAATCCGGCTAAAGCAGCTGCAAAAGTTGTTGACGTGTCGCCGTGAACTAAAATTATATCTTGAGAATTTTCATCAAGATACCTGCCGACGCCTGTCAAGACGGACGAAGTTATATAGTCAAGGCTTTGACGCTCGCGCATTATATTTAAATCAAAATCAGCTTTAATATTAAAGAATGCGAGAGCCTGTCTTAACATGTCCGTGTGCTGGCCGGTCGTCAAAACTTTTACTTCAAAATTATTATCGCCTTTCAACAAATTAATTAACGGCGACATTTTAATTGCTTCAGGCCTTGTGCCTATCACGCATAATAATTTTATTAATTTTTGCATAATAATTTATTATTTTATTTTAATTATTATTTTATTTTAACTGCGAGTAAACGCGAATGCCGGCGGCGAGAAACAGCGACTGCAAGATTAATAAAAATATCACAGACCATAAGGCCGAGCCGGTGAGACGAATTAAGATATGATGCATGTGTCCTTTGTCAGGATAGAACGGGGACTTGCCCATTAAAATTCTTCGGCTGAACGCAAGCAGAGTATCAACAACCGGCACGCCTCCAAATAAAATAAATAATAAAATTAACTCGTGCAAGTCCATTTTATTAGTAATATTAGGCAATGCTGACGCGACAAAGTGCGTTGCAAATAAATAACCTAATAACGTGCTGCCGCCGTCGCCCAAGAAAGTCTGAGCACTGGGAAAGTTCCAGCATAACACGCCTAAAGCCATCGCGCCCATGCACGCGCTTATCAAGCTTGCACCGGCCGCCGCGCCACGAATAAAGCATAACGCAGCAGCCGAAGCCATGAACATTGAAATGCAAAGCCCGTTCACGCCGTCGATTAAATTATACGCGCTTGTAACGCCGGCGACCCAGATTATAGAAACTATAGTTATTATAATAGGAAGCTTTAACGGCAGGACTACAAGCGAGGCCGAAAGGAAATGCAATGCAAGCCTTGGGAATGGACTTAGCGAACACATGTCGTCAACATAGCCGCACAAAAATATTATCGTCGCGCCCGTAGCCGAATATTTTAAAAACGAGTAGCGCGAGCCTAAATATACGGCCAATAATAAGTAGCCAGTCCATAAGCAAAGCCCTCCGCCCCGGGGCATCTGCGACTTGTGAATTTTACGCGCGTCGGGAATGTCTAATATTCCGTACCATTGAGCGAGCCTTATTGATATTGGAGTTGTGAGTCCGCCCCAGAAAAATCCGGCAAGCCCGAGGACGAAGAGCCTAACGTCAATCATCTTTTAATTATTTTTTAATTATTTTTTAACACGCCGCGAGACTTATTATTTCGTGCCGAAAATTCTGTCGCCGGCGTCGCCGAGTCCAGGCACTATATAGCCGTGATCGTTCAAGTGCGAGTCAAGAGCAGCCGTAAATATTTCAACGTCAGGATGATCGGCGCACACTCTTTTAATTCCTTCCGGCGCAGCAATTAAGCACACGAGAGAAATTTTTGTCCCGCCGCGTTTCTTAATTAAACTTATTGCCGCCGATGAAGAGCCGCCCGTCGCGAGCATGGGATCTAACACGAATATATCGCGCTCGTTAATGTCGTTAGGCAGCTTGCAGTAATACTCAACCGGATTTAACGTCTCAGGGTCTCTATATAAGCCTATATGTCCGACTTTTGCATTCGGAATAACGTTTAAAATTCCGTCGACCATGCCTAAGCCTGCTCTTAACACAGGGACTAAAGCTAATTTCTTGCCCTCGATAGTGCGCTCGATAGATTTAGCAACTGGCGTCTCGACTTCTACGTCGGTCAGCGGCAAATTTCTTGTGATCTCATAGACCATAAGGCCTGAAATTTCTTGTAATAATTCTCTAAATGCTTTAACGCTTGTATTTTTATCGCGTATAATTCCGACTTTGTGCTGCACTAACGGGTGATTAAATATTACGACGCGTCCTGACGTCAACGTGCTTGATAAATATAAATTAGATTTCTCGCGCGACGCGATTTTATTAATACGTCTTAAATGTCTTGAGCCTCCGTCTTTAAGTCCCTCGAACTCTGTATCAAGCCATGCGCTTAAAATTTCCGGAACTTTATCCGGGCCGATAACCCGTCCGCCCATTGTCAAGACGTTAATATTTAAATGCGCTTTAGCGCTTCTTGCGCTCTCAACGTCGTTGCAGACCGCCGCGCGTATGCCGTGAATTTTATTCGCAGCTATGGCAACGCCTATTCCTGAGCCGCAAAGCACAACGCCCAAATCGGCTTTCATATTGTCTGAATTTTCGTTCGCTGCTGCCCTCGCGACTTTGAACGCCGCATCCGGGTAATCGTCCTCGCTGTTATTAATATTATTATCGCAGTCTAAAATCTCTGCGCCTCTTGACTTCAAAAAATTTACAACGGCGGTCTTCAAGCTCAAGCCAGCGTGATCGCATCCGACGGCTATTATTAAGTTTTTATTCATGTTATCAGCCCCCAAAATTAAAATTATTAATAAGATAACACAAATTTTAAAAATTTTACTAAGCGTTAGGGCTGATTTTTTATAAACTATGTTAAAATTTAAAAAAATTATTAATTTATGAAAGAGGGATTTTAATTGCTTAAGAAATTGAGAACGCAGATGAGATTTATAATGATAGTCGTCGTCGTTGCGTTTTTGCTTTCAACGCTTTTAATGTACGAAGGACGCAGCCGCAGAACTCCCCGCGTCAATGCAGACGGAACTATGTCCGACTACGAAGTCGCGCAGGTGAACGGACGCGCTCTCATGCGTTCGGAGCTTGAAAATCGTTTGAGACAGTACGCAGGCAGCTTAAATCAGCGTGATTTAACTTCACGCGACATGCCGGCGGTTTACAAGACTGTCTTAGACCAGTATGTTTTGGAGTCTCAGCTGGCTCGCGAGGTCGAGGCGCAGGGAATAAGGGTCAGCGACGCAGAAGCCGACGCCGCAATGAAAGCTCAGGCCGACAGATATTTTGTCACGCGTGAAGATTTTTATCAGTACTTAGCACAGCGCGGCATTAAGCAGGACGATTACAAAAAGAGTTTAGCAAGACAGATGGCCAGCGACGCTTTAGTCAGGAATGCAATAGGCCAGATAGTCATCAGCGACGATGCGACGGCAGAATTTTACGACACGATGAAAGGCTTATTATTTTTCAGCCCGTCCGGTTTCATGGTCTATCTTGCGAATTTGGAGAGCAGCGCGGACGCCGAAGCTTTGCGCGAGGATTTAGTCGGCGGCAAGAGCTGGACTGAAGCGATCTCGAACGACAAATTTGTAAACGTGAGCGCAAATAATTTAACGCGCGAGCCGATTTTTATTTCCGGCGTATCGTTTAATTCAGTTGCATTATTGCCTATGGCGAGCCTTGACATCGGCGAAGTCAGCCCGGTGTTCTCACTCACGAGCGGAGATTACACGGTCGGCGTTAAGACGGAAGTTGTGTCGGAGTCGTACAGGCCTTATGACGAAGTCAGCGGAGACATTAAGACGCTCTTGACTCAACAGGAAGAGCGCGTGAGACTTCAGGCGTTTTATAAATCTTTAACGGACAAGGCTCAGGTCGAGATATTTGACACGTCGTTGTTCCCGCAGCCGGAAGCTGAAGCCGAAGAGCCGGAGGCCGCGAGCGAGCCTGAAGTTAAAGAAGAGCCGAAGCCCGAAGCCGAAGTTAAA
>JAFSNU010000050.1 GCA_017447325.1 Synergistaceae bacterium
AATTTAAAATATCTTTATTATCAATATAAATTGCGTTGTAGTCTATGCGTTCGATCTTAAAGATAACCGGCCTCGTTCCGTCAGAGCAGCAAGCGATCATCATGCGTTCATCGTTCGTCCAGTGCCGCATGATGCTTCCGCCCTGCAATGCAGTATAAATATACCGGCTTATCGCGTCCCACGCTTCGGAACACTGGGGAAAATTTTTGCCGCCGGCGATATTAAAATTATTTAAATTATTTGTGAGAGTATTAAGGCCACAATGCCAGAAGTCGTCGCGCGTACCGTAACGCTCGAATATAAATTCGTCGCCGACTTCATAGCAAGGACACGGCCCGGACTTCGGGTCGTTTAAATACTCGGCTTGAAGATCACTAAAACATTTCTTATCAATAACAGTGACTTTACACTTGTGCTGCATAAAAATTAATTCCCCGTTTCAAAATTAAAATTAAAATTTACGCGTAACTTAAACTAAAGTTATTATATAAAAACTTAACTTAAATTAAAATTAATTAAATTACTTAAATTAAATTTTAAATCATCTTACTCTTCACAACGCCCGCGCGTTTCAACGCCTTAATCACTAAATTTTTATTCTTAGGCATTCTGTGCTGCAATAAAGCACGCTGCACTTTGCGCTCGCTCTCTCGCTTCTCGCAATAAACTTCTTGCCCTGTGAACGGATCAACTCCAGAATAATACATGCAAGTTGCTAAACTCCCAGGCGTCGGAATAAAATCCTGCGCTTGCTCAGGACAAAAATTTAATTCAGCCGCAAATTCTCCTAACTCTATTGCCTCGTTCAAGCCCGCGCCCGGGTGCGACGTCATGAAGTACGGAACTAAATACTGCATACTCTTTAATTTCTTAGCTTTAACTAATTTTCGATTACACTCGTCATAAAGCTCAGCGAACTTTTTATATTTATTAATATCACACTTGCGCATCAGCTTTAACACTTTCGCGCTCGCGTGTTCCGGCGCAACTTTTAACTGGCCGCTCACATGATGCTCGCACAGCTCTTCTAAAAATTCCCGCCCGAATTTCTTATCGCATAATAAATAATCATATCTCAAGCCGGAGCGCACAAAAATTTTCTTCACGCCTTTTATCGCCCTGCACTTGCGCAATAAATTTAAATAGCTCTCATGGCTTGCGTCAAGATTTCTGCAAGGCTCGGGGAACAAGCATTCTTTATTTTTGCAGACGCCGCGCTTCAGCTGATCTTGACAAGAAACATGATGAAAGTTCGCCGTCGGGCCGCCGACGTCATGAATATACCCCTTAAAGTCCGGCAGCTTAGTTAAAATTTTAATTTCGCGAATAATGCTCTCGTCGCTTCGAGCTTGTATAATCCGACCTTGATGAGCGTGAATTGCACAGAACGCGCAAGATCCAAAGCAGCCTCTATGCGCCGTTATGCTGAATTTAACTTCGCTCAAGGCCGGCACTCCGCCTAAAGCATCATAGCTTGGATGCCACTGGCGCGTGTATTTTAATTCGTAAACTTCATCAAGCTCCTGAGTGCTTAAAGGCCGCGCCGGAGGATTTTGAATTAATATTCCCTTCTCGTGAGACTGAACTAAAATCTTTCCGTGCATTGCGTCCTGCTCTTGATAGGCGAGCTTGAAAGCTTTTGCAAAGTTTAATTTGTCTTCATTAATCTCCTGCCACGACGGCAATTCTACAAAATTATTTAAATCATTTAAATCATGTGCGACATAGCAAGTGCCGTTTATATTTTTAATATTATTAACATTCACGCCCTGCGCTAATAATTTAGCAATCTCTAAAATTTGCAGCTCGCCCATTCCGTAAATTAATAAATCAGCCTGAGCGTCCATTAATATAGAACGTCTTAAACTATCAGCCCAGTAGTCATAATGAACAAATCTCCGCAAGCTCGCCTCAATGCCTCCGATTATCAAAGGCGTTTCATTAAACAATCTCTTTGCAATCTGACTATAAACTATCGTCGCTCGATCAGGCCGCAAGCCTATCTTGCCGCCCGGCGAGTACGCGTCTTTGTTGCGGACTTTCTTATTTGCTGTAAGTTTCGCGAGCATTGAATCCAAATTTCCCGCGCCGA
>JAFSNU010000418.1 GCA_017447325.1 Synergistaceae bacterium
CGGAGCTACGGCAGCGACCGAAAAAATTCCGGTGATAATTTCAATAAAGCTCGAGCCTTCAGAATTTTTAGACGGCGCAAAGAACGGGCTGAAATTAGCAGCTGAAACTTTTGGACTTAACACGGCGGCTATCAGCATCGCGAGCAGAGCAAGAGCCAGGCATAATGCAAATATAGTTTGTATTAAAGCAGCGAATTTTATTTTGCGCGAGCTTATAAATGCGCAGATTAAAATTGCGCTGCATGATAATAAAATCTCGTTGAAATAAATTTCATAACCGGCAAGTCTGTAATGCAGGCCGGACTGAAATAAAGCTCCGAATAAAATTCTGGCAAATAAAGTCAATGCACTTGCGTTCTGCGGCACTATCGCGAGATAAGCGAGGCTTAAAGACCAGGCGCAGATAAACGCGTGATGTTCACCGAAAGCCATTCGCGTCCAAGCGTAGGGGCCAAGCTCCGACGGAATTTTCTTAATCATGTTGAAATAATTGCATGAGATCACGAGCATGACGAAAGAGCCAATCTCTATTGCAATTAACGATCCGAGCGGCCCGGCGTCGCGCAAGAACTGCGAGGGCATCATGAACGCGCCCCAGCCTATCACGCCTCCGAACGCAAACGCCCACACGTTAAGCGCCGATAATTTATTCCCGTCCTGCGGCTTGTTTAAATTATTTAAATTATTAAAATTTAAAAGCATGTTCACGTCTCCAAAAATTATGCAAAGCTAATTTAATTTTTAATTTTAATTTATAATATAGTAAATTATTTTTAAAAATCAAGCTGAAAAATTTATGTGCAGCTTGTGAAAAGCTTGTGAAAGGAGAGCAACGGGACGCAATGAACTTGGCATTAGAGGCCTCCGCGCTTCCGTTTTTATTTGTGCTGATAGCCGCGCTGTCAAGCCGTTATGCAATTAAGGCAGAGGCAAATCATAGATTTTTAGTTCTGACCCGCGCAGTCTTTATTGCGGCAGTGTTAGAAATTATATTAGTCTTAAAGCCTGATAATTTTATATTATTAATAATCTCACATGCTTTAGATATTTTATGCGCGTGCGAGCTTGCGCGTTATACTATAGTCTCACTTACGGGCTCAGAAGGCAAGTTTAAGAAATTTAATTTAATAATTCTATTCGCAGGTTTTGCGATGCTGTTAATAAATCCTGACAGCTCTATACGCGCCGCGTTCTCAATGATATTTCTGCTCGAGGCGATAGCTGCGCACGCATTATTTCAAAAGTACAGCGGACAGTTTATCGTAATGGAATTAGTACTCTTCATGCTGCTCGACGCGTTTATCACTCAATATCTATTTTTCTCGAATACTTTATTTGTGTATTCAGCCGCGACTTTAATGCTATTTGTCACGTTCTTTTATCTCGAGGCTCCGCTTTATAGATCTTTATTAAGCTCTGAAGCTGAGATAGAGGCCGCGCGTGTTGCGTCGCTGGAGTCAGCGCGTAAAGCTAACGCCGCTAATAGAGCCAAGAGCGATTTTCTCGCTAACACGTCTCACGAAATTCGAACGCCTATGAACGCAATTTTAGGCATGAACGAGCTTATACTCCGCGAGTGCCGCGACGAAGAAGTTAGAAAAGCTTCGCACAGCATACGCAAGGCCGGCAAAAGGCTTTTAGATATTATTAATAATATTTTAGATATTTCTAAAATAGAGTCCGGCAAGATGGAAATCTTCGAGACTGATTATCACTTCGTCGAGTTAATAAATGACTTAGAAGACGCTTTAAGCGAGGACATAAACGAGAAAGATTTAAAGTTAAATATAATTCTTGATGACAGCATGCCGGAGCATTTACACGGCGACGACTCGCATTTAAGGCAAGTAATTATGAATTTATTAGACAATGCAATTAAATATACAGAACATGGCAGCATAACTTTGCGCACAGCTTGGACGCCGCGCTCTGAGAGATTTATAAATTTAAGCATTTTAGTCTCCGACACGGGCATTGGAATGCACGATGAAGATTTAGATAAATTATTTAATTATTTTAGTAGGGTTAATTTAAACGAGACACAGACAGTTTACGGCGTGGGCTTGGGCTTAATGCTCACGCGAAGATTATTAGAGTTAATGAACGGGACGATCAGCGTCGCGAGCATTTACGGCAAAGGCACTAACTTTACTATAGAAATTCCGCAGGCTTTAGCAAAAGATGATTTGACAATCACAATTAAAGAGTATAACGACTACAGAGCTTCAAGAGACGCGGCGCATCATCACGCAGAAAAGTTTTCGCTTGCTAACGCGAGGATTTTAATCGTTGACGACACACCGGTTAATTTAGTCGTTGCAAAGGGAATGCTGAAAGATACAAACGCTCAGATTGACACTGCCGAGAGCGGCGAGGAAGCGTTAAAATTATTAAGCGTGAATAAATATAATATTATATTTTTGGATCACATGATGCCCGGGCTTGAC
>JAFSNU010000419.1 GCA_017447325.1 Synergistaceae bacterium
GCGTCAGGGAACGCTAAAAATATTAAGCCTCCGGCAAGCGTGACCGGAATAAACTGCGCCATGTGAATAAATAAAGTTATTGCTAAGGCTTGTTCTCGCGGAACGTTATACGCAGTAAGAGCAGTAACGGCTACAGCTTCGTAAACTCCGATTGCACCGGGCGACGAAGGCAATAACATGCCCAGGCTGCTTAACGCGAACACACCGAGCGTCCCGGCAAAGCCTAAATTTAATTTCGCCGCGAAGTCCAACGCTATTGCCGTCTGCAGATAATAAAAGCTCCATAATAGAAACGTGCTGAAAGTCATCCAGATTAAGCGTTTAATATAGAGCTGGCTGATTAAAGACTTAGTAAATCTTGTTAAAAAATCCGCAAGCTTTAACGGCAAGTGCAGCTTATTATAAATATTTAAAAATTCAGGCCGCGCGTGAAATAAAATTAAAATCGCCCAGCCGATTATCAAGCAAATAATTAAAACATTCGCCGCGCCGCTCAAGCCGATTTTAAACATGAACCATAAACTTAATAAAGCTAAAATATTTACGTCAAAAAATCTCTCCATAAATACTAATCCTAACGAAATATCAAAGCTTAAATTATTTTCGTTCTTAATCCAAACGGCTTTTGCGATTTCGCCTGCTTTTGCCGGCAAGATATTATTTAAAGCAAGCCCGACCAGCGACGCGTAAAAAGTTGATTTGAATTTCAAGCTTGGACTATGCATAAATTTTAATCTCAAGCCCAAGACTGCATAAGCTATAAAAGCCGTCACGACAGTCAAGACCATAGGCAAGACAGGCAAATTTTTCATAGCGTCCCATAAATCTTTCAGCGGCACGCCATAGAACGCATAGACTAAACATGCAATCGAAATTCCCCAGCGCAGCACAAACGATATTTTATTTTTCATATTTATTTATTAATTCCTTTTAATATATCTGAGTTCTTTAATGCAGCGTTTAATAACGCTAAGTCATGCACAGAGCCGCCGCCGGAAGTCTTGACGCTCGTGTCAGCACAAAGCATTAATAATAAAATAATTGCGCAAAATAATTTTTTAGCCATTTCAATAAACATTCCTCGAATTAAATATTTAAATTAAATTTATATTACTCATAAATGCCGCGTCTCGCAAGCTCGTTGCGGGCTGCTTTGTGACCTTGTTTAGCTGCCTTTCTCAGCCATACGACAGCTTCCCACTGATCTTCTGCGACACCGTTGCCATTGGCGTACATCATGCCTAAATTATATTGAGCCTCGGCGTCGCCCTGTTCTGCAGATTTTTTAAAAGTCGGCAACATAGCGTCTCTAATTGCGTGTTCTGTTAATTTGTTACGCCATGAAAGTGCATAATCCAGAGCCGTTTTGCCGGCTGCATCTTTCGCATTGACATCAGCACCGGCGTTGATTAAGACTTTTATAACTTCAGGATTTTTATTATACCCTGCTGCTGACATAAGAGCCCTATAGTCCTGCGCTTTTATATCTGTACCGGCTCTTAGAAGCACTGTTATAACTTCAGGATCGCTATTATATTTAGCAGATAACATTAATGCAGTCGCCCAACGATCAGCTTCTGGTTTGACATTCACATCGGCTTTCGCGTTGACATTCGCCCCGAGTTTAATCTCTTTTTTTATCTGCTCAGACAAGACGGTTTTACATAATTCAAGAAAATCATCATCCTTCATAGCAGTTACAGGTTCAAGAAGCTTTATCGCTTCAACGTTGTTACGACTACGAGCAATATCAAGCGCCGTCATGCCTCCATAACTAGTAGACTCCAATCTATCCCATCTCTTAACATTAGTATTAGCTCCGGCATTGATAAGTGCAGCTATGATTTCAGGATTTTTATTATTTTCTACAGCTTGCATCAGTGCTGTACCATGTAAGTTATCTACGTTTAAATCAGCCCCAGCCCTTGCAAGTGCCGTTATGACTTCTGGATTTTATTATATTTTACAGCTTGCATCAGTGCTGTACCATCGAAGTCATCTACGTTTAAATCAGCCCCAGCCTTTGCAAGTACCGTTATGACTTCTGGGTCGTTATTATATCTCGCAGCCATACATCAGTGCTGTAATGTTGCGAGTATCTTTCGTATTAACGTCAGCACCAGCGTTTATGGCATCCTTTATATCTTCAGCTGAGCCGGTTTTGCACAATTTAAGAAAATCTTCATCACTCATTTTTGTTGCAAATAAATCCCAAAAGCTCATTACACTAACCTCCATAAATTATAAATTATTTTCTCACGCCCCGCATTGCCCGCACTCTGCTCGTGATTAACGCAGCCGCAATGCATGAAATAATATCGCCGGGCAGGGGCATAATTATAAATCCCCATAATAAAGCTTTGGCCGCGTAAACTTTGCCCAGATAAAAACGCGCGACTAAATAAAAATACGGAATTCCGATTAAATAAATTAAAATTATCGCCGCGAAACCCGCCATGAACCAGCTCAAAAATTTTTGCGGCAAGTTCTCAGCTAAGTATCCCGCGAGCCACGCCCCGGCAATAAAGCCAACTAAATATCCGAACGTCGGCATTAACACATAGCTCGGCCCGCCGCCCTGCGTAAAGACAGGGAAGCCGCATAAGCCCGTCACAACATAAATTGCCGCGCTTATCGCCCCAAGCTTGCTGCCTAAAATCAATCCGGCAAGCACTACAAATAAAGTTTGCAAAGTCAAGACAACCCACGGCGTAGGAATTTTTATAAACGCTCCGACTGCGATTAACGCCGCAAACAACGCGCACAAAACTAAATCTCTAATATTAAACGCTTTCAACTTGTTCATATTTTAATATCCTTTCAAGTTAAGATTTAAAATTAAATATTTATAGCAACATAATTTGAAAAGAAACACCCCTCCGACCTCTTCGAGGCCACCTCCCCTTACAAGGGAGGCAAGTATGACAACGAGTTCTATTGATTTTCAAATTCAGTTACTATCACTCTCGCGTATCTCAAAGACTTCGCCGGAGCGCAGCGTGATTAAATTATTATTAAAATCTTTAATCACAAGCCCGCCGGTTTTATCTATATCTATAACCCGCCCGAAAAATTTTTGATTATTATAAATATACGAGATATTACCGCTATGAAAAGACGTGTTAAATATAATTCTTGATTTATAATTATCTATAACTTCCGGCGAGTCTAAATCTTCAGCAAAGCCTGCAAGATTTTTGACTATCTCAGCCGCGATCTCAGCTCGGGTTATTTTATTATTATTATTATTAACTTCGTCAAAGACGCTGCCAGCACGGGATAAATTTAAATCTTCGAATTTATACGGCCAAATATTTACGCCGATGCCGACAATAATTTTTGAAATTTTATTATCGCGCCCGTTCACAGCCTCGGCTAATATTCCGCAGACTTTCTTTGAGCTTCGCGTTAATTTATCGCAAATAAAAATATCGTTTACCCATTTTATTTTTGCAGCTTTATTATTTAAATCAATAAATTTTTCAAGCGCAAGACAAACTGACACAGCCGCCGCGATAGTCACGAGCTGAAAATTTTTTACCGGCTCTATTATCAACGTTAAATAAACTCCCGTTCCGGACGGCGATATAAAGCTGTGGCCGGTGCGCCCCCGTCCGGCCGTCTGCTTGTCCGCGATTATTAAAATTTTATTGCGTGATAAATTATTTAAATTATTATTTTCGCGAATTAAATTTTTAGCGTAATTATTAGTCGAGTCTATCTCGTCAAAATATTTTACGTTAAACTCCGGCAGTAAATTTTTAATATTATCTAAATTATCACGCATCTAAATTTAAATCTTGCAGCTTCTGCGTCTGCTCGGCCAAGATCATTGCGTCGATCATCTCGTATAAATCGCCGTCAAGATACGAGTCGAGTTTATAAAGCGTCAAATTAATTCTGTGATCCGTGATTCTATTTTGCGGAAAATTATAAGTACGCACGCGCTCCGACCTGTCGCCGCTTCCAATCATGCCGCGCCTTTCAGATGCCTGCTCTGAGTTCTGCTTCTGCTGCTCCAAGTCATATAATTTTGCTTTAAGATATGACATAGCCCTTGCGCGATTTTTAATCTGCGATCTTTCATCCTGGCAAGTCACGACTATTCCCGTCGGCAAATGCGTTATTCTAACGGCTGAGTCAGTCATGTTGACGTGCTGTCCGCCCGCGCCGCTTGAACGATAAGTATCGATTTTCAAATCTTCCTGCCTGATTTCAACTTCAACGTCGTCAACTTCCGGCATGACTGCTACAGTCGCCGCCGACGTGTGAATGCGTCCGCTCGCTTCTGTCACCGGCACGCGCTGAACTCTGTGAACGCCGCTCTCGTATTTCATCTTGCTATAAGCACCGTTAGAGTCTATTCTAAATATAACTTCTTTATAACCGCCGATGCCCGCCGTGTTGGTGCTCGAGTCTATTATCTCGATCTTCCAGTGCTGACGTTCGCAAAATCTCGTGTACATTCTGAATAAGTCAGCAGCAAACAAAGTCGCCTCGTCGCCGCCCGTTCCCGCGCGAATTTCTACTATGACGCTCTTCTCGTCGTTCGGATCAACCGGCAATAATAAAATAGTTAAATCTTTAGTAAAATTTTCGATCTCAGGCTCAAGCGACGCGATCTCTTCACGCGCCAACGCTTCCATCTCAGCGTCGCCGCTTTTAATCAATTCACGCGCTTCGTCAATATTCTTTAACGCCTTTTTATATTCCTGATATTTTATTACGACCGGCTCAAGCTGCGCTCTCTTCCTGCCCAAGTTCGCAAGCTCTTTAGGGTTCGACGCGGCCTCGCCCATCTTCTTCTCAATTTCAATAAATTCCTGCTCGATTGCCTGAAGTTTCGGCTCAATGTTCATTTTACAAGCTCCTAAATTAAATTTAAATTTTTTATATTTTACATGCTTTTAATTTTTTAAGCTATAAATAAAATTTTGTGATAAATTAATTTTATTAAAATTATAAATTAAAGGAGTTTTATTAACATGAACAGGAAGAAAATTGAGCTTGTCGACTGCATGAACGAAGCATTAATAAACTTGCCGCACGGAATTTTATTGACGAGCAAGGCGAACGGCAAAGTAAATTCAATGGTAATAGGCTGGGGAACGCCGGGGATTTTATGGGGCAAGCCGGTCTTTATGGCTTACGTCAGAACAGGCCGTTACACGCGCGAGCTGCTCGACGCAAATCCCGAGTTCACTATTAACATTCCGACTGATAATATTGACAGCAAGATAATTCAAGTCTGCGGATACCAGAGCGGCCGCAATATCGACAAGATTAAAGAGGCCGGATTGACTTTAGCTGAGCCGGAAATAATTTCAGTACCGGCAATTAAAGAGCTGCCTTTAACGCTCGAGTGCCGCGTGCTTTACCGTCAAGTTCAAGACTTAAATTTATTAAATAATATTAAATTAAAGAACGCGCTGTATCCTGCAGACGTTGACAGCTCCAACCCGAGGGCGAACCGCGACGCTCACGTGATGTACGTCGGCGAGATTTTAAGCAGCTATATTATAGAATAATAATTTAAAATAAAAGCCCGGGCAGATTAACACGCTCGGGCTTGATTATAAATTTAAATTTTAAATTATTTAAAATAATTAATCTTTAACTTGCCTTCGTCCTTTAAATACGCGCTTAATAATTTATAATCTTCCTCGTTGGCCTGAGCATAAGCCTGAGCATCTGCAAAAGCCTCGCGCTCGTCGTAGCTGCCTTGTGCTAAAAATTCCTGCCACTCTTGCGAACTCGAAGCTTGTTTAATCGCCTGCTCTAAAGCTTTAATAGCGGCTTCGGGCGTGCCGCGTTTTGCGTAAATTCCGCGCGCCGGTCCTAACACCGAATTAATTCCAAGCTCTACAGTGCATTCCATTTCAGGGAAATTCTTTAAACGTTTCTCGCTCACGGCTAATAACGGCACGACATCTCCGGCCTTGATTAAATCTTCAAGCTCTTCAGTTCCGGCAATGATCATGTCAACGTCTCCGCGCACTAAAGCCTCGTTCATTTCGCGTCCCGACGGATAAGGCACTGCTAAGACTTCAAGATTTTTAAAAGTCTGATTTTCAACAGCACCGTCGAGTCCCGTGCTTGCGAGCATTCCAACGTTAATATCGCCGGGCTCGCGCTTTAAATATTCAAGCAGCTCGCTGAAAGAGTTATAGCCCTTCTCTTTCATGGCGCGTTTGGACCCGGCAAAAATATTTACAGCGTGAACTAAACGAGCGACCGGCAAAAATTCCGTTTTAAAATTCATGCTCGTGATGCCCTGCATGTCAAGCATGAACATGCTCTGAGTTCCCAGCAAAAATATATAGCCGTCGGGCTTATTACGGTAGACATACTCGACGCCGTTTGCTCCGTCGTGGCCGACAATGTTAATGACTTTGACGTCAACGCCGAGAATTTTTGTTAATAACTCCGCCATCGGCCTGATAGTTCTGTCAGCTCCGCCGCCAGCTCCCCAAGGGCAGACGATAGTGACGGGACGTTCGAACTTCCAAGCCCCAGCCTCTTCTCCAAACGCGCAAGCAGCAGCGCAAACTAAAAGCATAGCCGCAAGCGCAGCGCAAATAAATCTTTTCACGATAAACTCCTCCTAATATAATATTTACGTAAAAAGTTTAAAATTTTGCTGAATTAAATTTATTATATTATAATTTTAAAATTTTATTTAATTCAAAATGCTGGAGCTATAAAATGCAATACGAGATAATTTATCGTTCACGTATCACGAGAGCGGTACGATGATATTAAAAGATATTAATTTAAGCGTCGCAAAAAATTTATAAAAATTTTAAATTCACAAAATATTCATAAATATTTCATACTGAATTCATACTTGAGCTGTATTCTTATATCGTCCTAAGGGCGAGAGACAAAGAGAGATGAAAAAGCCCTAAGGGTTAGGTGAATTAAAAAATTTATTTTATAATTAATTTGAATTTAATTTTTTTAAGAATGGAGGATGTTTATAATGAAGAAGAGTAAGGGCGCAAAGATTTTGGCGGTTGTGCTGCTTACCGGAGCACTCGGAGTGACGGCAGCAGCGATAGCTCCCAAGGCTGCGCGTGCGGACAGCATCAAATTAGACTTCGAGGACTTCTTGATCCGTATCGGCAAGAGACGCGACCATCACGAGCCGCCGCCTCCGCCATCACCGCCGCCGCATCACTACAGGCCGCATCATGAGCCGCCGCCACCACCTCCGCCGCCTCCGCCGCATCATCACAGGCCGCATCATGAGCCGCCGCCGCCGCATCACGGGCCGCATCATGAGCCGCCGCCTCCACCTCACAGGCCGCCGCATGGGAGACCGCTAGTTCCGCCGAGACGTCCTTAAAGCTTAAAGCTTAAAGCTTAAAAGTAAGTTAAAAGTTAGAAAACTAAAACGGGGCAGGTGTTAAAGCCTCGCTCCGTTAATTAAAAATAATTAAAAATAAAATTAAAATTTTTAACGAAAAGGGATGATTGAAGATGAAGAAACTCAGCAAGATTATTTTAGCGGCAGTTATAACAGGTGTTATGAGCATAGCCGGAACTGCAAGCGCGGATGATTTTAGAGATTTTAGAACTGACAAAGATAATTTAATAATAAGGATCATCCAAGGGCGCATAGAACGGAAACACCGCAGGGACATTCCAAGACGGTTAAGACGTCGCCGCAGACACATGCCGCCTCCGCCGCCAGAATGGCGCAGAGACAGACGTCACCGCAGACACATGCCTCCGCCTCCTCCGCCGCCTCGTCATCACGGACGCAGGCTGCCGCCGCCGCCGAGACATAGACGTTAAAAGTTAAATATTAAAATTTATTATAAAAATTATTATTAGATTAGAAGGGATTGATAGATATGAAGAAGACCGTGAAAATAATTTTAGCGTTTGCATTAATTGCAGCTTTAAGCGCAGCCGGAACCGCGAACGCCGCGACGAAAAAGAGACCGCCGATACCGGAGTATGAAAATAATAAATATTACGAAAATCAAAGGCCGCCGAAGCCGCCGGAGCATGACGACAAAAATTTTGACAAGAACGCGCCGAGACCGCCGGAGCATGACGACAAAAAATTTGACAAAGACGCGCCGAGACCACCTAAGCATGACGACAAAAAATTTGACAAAGACGCGCCGAGACCGCCTAAGCATGACGACAAAAAATTTGAAAAGCCGAAGCCCAAGCCAAGGCCGAAACCAAAGCCAAGGCCAAGGCCAAAGCCGAAGCCTAAGCAGAATAGGCCAATAGTTATAGAATTTAAGAACGGAAGAATTGAGAACGATAATGTGGAAATAATACTTCCCAAAAATCGCTAAAATTATAATTAAATAAAATTAATAAATTAAATTTAAACTGGAGGATTTTTATTATGAAAGCAAGAAAAGTTATCGCGTTATTCGTAGTGTTAGGGACGTTGGCAATTTCAGGTTCGGCCTTCGCCGAGGGACGTGAAGGACGCAAGAGAATGCCGAGAGAGTTCAGGGGCTGCCACTGCGCCGAGCGTAATTTTAATCAGCACGCGCCGATGCCTGAAGCAGATATGCACAGACAGCCCGCGCCGCATTTCCCGCCTCATGCTCCCGCGCCGTTCATGAACTTCTGCCGGAGATTTGCGCCGAACTTCGCAGCCATGAGAGGCTTCCCGTCCGCGCCGTTCATGAGATCTAATCAGCATGTTAGAGATGACGCAAGAAGCTACAGCGGACCGGTGAAATTTTCGCCCGACATGCCCGACGAGATCAGAACTAAAAAGGCCGACGCCGCTAAATTAAGAATTGATTTAGATAATATCATGACGAAAAAGCCGTTGGACAAGGCAAAAGCTCTTGAAGTTTATAAAAAACTCGCTGAGCTTGAGACTGAAGTCAGAGTATGGCGCTTTAGCAAAAAGCTTGACAGGATCGAGAAGTTAGAGGCCGCAAGAAAGGCCGGCAAGCCAGCTCCTGAAAATGCAGAGCCGCAGCCCGAGCCTAAAGCCGAGTAATTTAAATTAATAAAATAAAAATTAAGCGGGGTCGTGACGGCCTCGCTTTTATTATTTTAAATTATTTATTTTTCTTGAGCTTGTTTAACTTCCAGCGATTATGCAGCCAGAACCACAGCTCCGGCTGCTGCGAAATTATCTCGCCCAAATTATTATTAATTTTAATCGTCGCCTGCTCGATGCGTTCGCGCTTGCTTAAATTATTATTATTATTGTCAACATGAAACGGCTCTAAAAATTTAATTTTATATTTAAATTCATCAAGCCTGTAAATTCCGACTGAAATTATCGGAACGCCGCTCAGCATCGCCAGCGTAGCCGGGCCGGTCGTATTAGTGCAGAGCTGACCTAAGAACGGCAGCAGCTCGCCGCCCGTCCAGGCAACGTCGTTTAACACGGCAATATGCGCGCCTTTCTTTAATAATTTTACTATCTCAAACGTTGAAATATCTTTCGGCAAAACTATTATTCCCGCTTTAGCTCTGTACTCGTTTAATATCGCCGTTAAATCTTTATCGTGCATGTTCTGAGCGACCGCGTATAACTTCCCGCCGTGTGCTCTAATTAAATTAGAATACCAGTAAGCTAATAATTCCCAGCTGCAATAGTGCCCGGACATAAATAATAAGCCTTGATTGCGGTCATCAAGAAAATTTTTGATATACTCAAAGCCTTCAACTTCTTTAACCCAGCTTGAAACTTGATTAATATCTTTCTGCGCCGCAAAAATTTCGGCCAAGTCCCACGCAAAATTTTGATAGACTTTATTTTTAAATTCTTTATGCCAGGCTTCGTCGCCCTTATGCTCGGGATAAATTAAATCTAAATTCAAGTCAATACGCTCAGACCTTGGCCTGATTAATTTTAATAATCCATAAAAAAATTTATACTCGGCCTTAGCTCGCCAGCCCTGCCTTGCTAATTTCTCAAAAAATCTTACTGCCCACGCTGCTATCTTCATGATTAAAATATAAAATAAAATGCAGGACACGAGATGCCCTGCAAAATTTAAAATTAAAATTTCAAAATATTTTT
This sequence comes from Synergistaceae bacterium, assembly GCA_017447325.1. GTDB lineage: Bacteria > Synergistota > Synergistia > Synergistales > Aminobacteriaceae > JAFUXM01. Next base: position 10,022 of record JAFSNU010000419.1, read on the forward strand.
GTAAAGCTCAAGAAACGAGTCCGCGCATCTCTCAGACGAATAATTTGATTTAATAAAATGTCTCGCTGAAGCCGACACGCGCCGCCCTTGTTCCGACAACGCCTTTAAAATAATTTCGCGCCGCGCGTCCTTGCCGTCTTCTAAATCTAATTTAAAATATCCGTCAGAGCCCAAAAGCTTATCAAGATATTCGGACTTTAACGACACGACTGCAAGCCCCTGCATCGTCAGCACAGCAGCCTTTAACGCGTCATAAATATTTAAACTATCAGCGATAAACACGCCGCTCTTTGCCTGAGAATTAAAATCTAAATTATTAATATTAATAACTTTAATTAAATTGCCGTCAAGCTTGATATTTAAATCAAAATCTTTAGCGATTTTATCGCTTGCGTAAACCGCCGGAGCTTCAGCCTGATTAACATTATTATTTAATTTAAAATCAAAATTAGGAATTAAAATAAACTCGCCGCTTGAAGCTCTATCATCCGGAAATAATCTCGACGGGCAGCCCTGCCATTTAAAATTTTTATTATTAAAATTAAAATTAAAATTTAAAGTATGCGCAGTCCTCGCGTGAAGTTTTACCAACGGCCACCATGCCGGCGCGTCTCCCCACAAGTGCCATAATCTTTTGCCTGAAAATAAAATATTTTTAGCTCGCTCTAAACTTGTTAAAGCCTGCCACGAATAAGCATTTTCATATTTAATATTATTCACGCCGCCGTCCGCATAAATAATTATCTCAGCGCGGGACTTCAACGCGCTCGCCATGTTGCCGATAAGCACGCGTTCCCACGCCGAAATATTTTTAGAGATATACCAGATACACGAGAGCATTTAAAATTCAGCCATATGAAAATTCTTGCGGCCAACTCTAACAAAAATATATTTGCCGCATAATAAATTCTCACGGGTTATATTATGCGCTTCGTCCGAAATTTTTACGCCGTTTAAATACACTCCGCCCTGTCTAATAAGCCTCTTGGCCTCGCCGCGGCTCTCGCAGACTTTCGCTCCCGTCATCACGTCAAGAATGCTTGCCGGCAATTCTAAATCTAATTTATTAAACGGAGCTTCCTCTTTCAGAGCCTCGCAGGTTGCCTCGTTTATATCGCTGAAATTAAAATTAGCATTAAATAAAATTTCGCTGACTTTAACGACATTATTCGCCGTGCTTTCACCGTGAACTGTCTTAGTTATTTCGTAAGCAAGACGTCTCTGCGCAGCTCTTGCCTCAGGCTTCGCGTTATGCTCCTGCATTATTTCAGCGATCTCGTCTAAGCTCATGAAAGTATAAAGCTTCAATAATTTTTCAACGTCGCGGTCATCCGTGTTGACCCAGAACTGATAGAATTTATACGGCGACGTTTTATTAGCATCAAGCCACACCGCTCCGGCTTCAGTTTTGCCGAACTTAGTTCCTGAAGACGTTAATAATAACGGCTGAGTCAAACCAAAGACTTCCTCTCCGCTCGTCTTGCGAATATACTCAGAGCCGGCTAATAAATTTCCCTGCTGATCGTTGCCGCCCATCTGTAATTTGCAGCCGTACTTTTCATTTAAATATTTAAAGTCCATGGCCTGAAGCAAAACATATGAGAACTCAGTGTAAGAAATTCCCTTCTCAGGGTCCTCAAGCCTGCTCTTGATATACTCACGCGCGATTAAATTATTAATCGAAAAATATTTTCCGACTTCTCTTAAAACATCAAGAAACGAAATTTTCGACAGCCAGTCATAATTATTTAATAATAAAGCTGAATTTTCGCCGCAGTTAAAATCCAAGAACTGCGAGAGCTGCGCACGAACGCCCTCGATATTATGCTGCATCGCCTCGAGCGTCAATAAATTTCTCTCTTTGCTTTTGCCCGACGGGTCGCCGATTAAACCAGTGCCGCCGCCGGCCAAGGCTATCGGCCTGTGTCCTGCCTTCTGCAGCCAGCCCAGCGCCATTAACGGGATCAAATGTCCGACATGTAAACTATCAGCCGTTGGATCAAAGCCGACATACGCCGTGACCATTTCGCTGCCCATTACCTCGCGCAGTCTTTCCTCAGCCGTGCACCATTCAAAATAGCCGCGTTCTTTCAACACATCAAAAGCATTTTGCAAACTCAATTTTAAATTTCCTAACCTTTCAAAATTTTTAAATTTTCTAAATTTTATCATATTTAATATTTTTCAACGCTCAAGCCTTAAAATTTTGCTATAATAATTTTTAAATTTAAAAATTGGCAACAAACTTTTTCAAAAATAAACTCGAAGTTTTTCAACTACATTTTCAACTACAAAAATTTATTCTAAAATATTTTGCCGCAAGCATTTACAAAATTAAAATTAAAAATAACTCTTCACAAAATTTTCGCGCAAAAATTTTTTTGATTAATAAAATTTTTTCAAACTCTTAAACTTTTAACGCAAAAAATTTTTCTCAAGAGCAAGCCTTGCCTCGAGAAAAAAATTACAAGTGCCGCCTGTCTCGCACGAAAAATTTTTCAACAAAAATTTTTGTTGACAAGATTAAATAAGCCTGTTAAAATATATCGCGTTTGTTAGGGGCTGTAGCGCAGCTGGGAGCGCGCTTCCCTCGCACGGAAGAGGTCGGGAGTTCGAATCTCCTCAGCTCCACCATAGAAGCACGGGGCGTAGCGCAGTCTGGTTAGCGCACCTGCTTTGGGAGCAGGGAGTCGAAGGTTCGAATCCTTTCGCCCCGACCAGGTGCAACAGGTGTGATAAGCGCAACAAACAAAAATTTTGCGGGAATAGCTCACTTGGTAGAGCGATGGCCTTCCAAGCCGTAGGTCGCGGGTTCGAGTCCCGTTTCCCGCTCCAAATTTTTTTAAAAATTTGGCAGTATATTTAAAATTTAATTAAGTTAAGGCGAGCGCTTGTAGCTCAGCTGGATAGAGCAACGGCCTTCTAAGCCGTGGGTCGCGGGTTCGAATCCTGCCGGGCGCGCCAATTTTAAAAATTTTAATTTGCAGAAATTAAAATTTGCTGTATAATACGGTGAGCGTAGTTCAATTGGTTAGAGCACCGGATTGTGGTTCCGGTTGTTGAGGGTTCAAGTCCCTTCGCTCACCCCAGAAATAAAAATTGCGCTTGTAGCTCAACTGGATAGAGCGACGGACTTCGGATCCGTATGTTGCGGGTTCGAATCCTGTCAAGTGCGCCAGTAATTTTAAAATTAAATATTAAAAATGGACTGTTAGCTCAGTTGGTAGAGCAGCTGACTCTTAATCAGCGGGTCGTGGGTTCGAGTCCCTCACAGTCCACCATCCTTTCTAAAAATAAAATAAAATATAATAAATAAAGCTCGCTAACAAGCGGGCTTTTATTATTTTTACTCTCCCATTTAATCCAAAGTGTATACGATATAATAAAGCTAAAAGACAAACAAAAAGACACACAATTTATTTCACAAAATAATTGTTTGTATATCGGATGGATAAAAGTATGAAGCACGCGGTTTTGACGGAACTTAAAATTAAAAACTTAAAGCCGCGCGACAAGAAATATATGCTTAGCGACGGGTGCGGGCTTGGGCTGAGAGTTGACCCAAACGGCCATATTTTATTTTTAGATTTACGGAAAATAAAAAAGAGCGGCAGTTCTCGCTCGGCGTATATCCCGTTATATCACTTGCCGACGCAAGGATTAAACGCGACTAACTGCAGAATAGACGCGCTAAAGGCGAGTACTTGCTCGACTCGAGAGAATTAAAACGAGCCTTAGCCTCGTCGCAATTTTTCGGCGGCTCTTTTATCGCGCTTTGCCGGTCTTCATACTTGCGCTCGCAAATTTTCACGAGATTATTCTCTTTTAGCAGATAGTCGAAAGTCAGCTTATATGAATTTAATATTATAATTATTTACACCCAAAAACTAAAAACAAAAGAGCTTGATAATATGTCCGATAAGCAACAAGAGCCGCAAAGACCATAATCCGCCGCGCGAAATTCGCAGGACTTGCCTGAAGACTAATCATTATTATGGGATTTTTGCAGCTCTCTGAACATTTTGCGCAGCAGTACTTCATTCCTTTTGCTCTTTGCTGTGCTCCATTCAAAGAACTCGATCACTAATCCCGAATTAATGATTAATCCAGCACGTGCGGGGCTGTCTCTTGAGAAATTTATCAAATTTAGGGTCAGCCTCGCACAATTCAAGACGTGTTAAGCTAATTTCTTTTTCCGTCTAAGAATAGCTGTTCCACCAGCCCACTAAACAATTATTTTTGTAGCCTGTTAAGCTATAAACTCTGACAAGCGTCGGACCGTAAAATGTTTCTTCTTTAGCTTTATCTTTATTATCCGACTTTCTTGTGCTTAACTCATCGACTATCCTCCGCAGTGTACTCTCGCAAGGCTCTTTTGCCCCGCGTCCTAATAATTTACTAACTCCCTTAGGCAGGCACCTCGTCGGGCTCCAGCCTATTTCACTGAACAAAGCCCATACTGCGCCTGATAACAACGACATAACACAAAGAGCAATATAAGACAGCCAGAATTTAAGTCCTACACTAAATAAGGCCTGCGGGGCATCATTATCTTTCTTTATCGGAAGCACTAAAAAATCCGGCGAAATAAAATCAGCAACTCGTGCCGTACATTGTATATGTTGTAAACTTAAATGCAGTATATTTAATAAACAAAACGCCGACATAGCCAATAATAGAGCTATAGCAGCTTGGGTAAGCTCGTCACGCTTGTCTATATTTTCCTGCACGATGCGCTTAAACACCCATAGGCCTAAAAATCCCGGCAATAAACATATTATTAATTCTGCAAATACTAACGACATTTATTATTTACCTAATAACTCATCTAAATTGCCATATCATTTAAATATCATCCGGCGCGGGAATTTCAACTCCGCTGAAAAAATATTCGTCATCATAGTCGGGCGGGAAAAACGTTCCTGTCGCCCCAGTTATAGAATTAATTCTCGGCGCATATTTATTTTGCTCCGCTATTTTAATTGCTTCTCTTAATGTTACTGCCATTTGTTAATACCACGCGACCATAGCTTTTTGGGGAAACTTGCATTTCTCTTGACATTCATCCAAGCGTTTCCACGCCATCCTTACATACATAGAACCTGTGCCAGGACAAGGCTTATCATGGATACGTTCGCCCGTCTTTCGCATTAGTGACACAACTCCATATGCTGTGCCGCCGTTAGGATAGTAACGATACGTTGCTTTTTTCATCTGTCAATGCTTCCAAAACTAAATCTTCCATTACTTTTTACCTCTTTCTTTCCATTCGTCAGCTGCAACCCCATAATTATACTTACGTTCCGTTATATCATACGCAATTCGGTATTTATATCCGTATCTTTTTATAATTCCAGCTTCCAGCCACTCATGATGCAAAAGTATCAAATCGTGCTTTTGAATATTCTTGTCGTCTAAAAGCCGTTGAAAAGACTGCGCTATATCATACGAAGGGTCAAAACGACGGATACCGTCCTCTAAGTCGTGTTCCTCAATAAAAACGTGCAGATAAACTTTCCTCGCTGCTTTCAGAGATATACCGCCATTTTTTGCTAACTTTTCAACTATAATATCGATATTCGAGTTGCGCAACTGCTGTTTTTGTTCTACAGAATATTCTAAAGTCATCCGCATAACGAACGATATACATTTCTTTTAATTTAGTTCCGCGCATTGCTCTGTATCCGTGTCCTTTATTTATGCTGCCTTTGCTGATCTTTACAAGTGAGTATTTGTGTGTTACGTGATTTTTCTCCCAATCGCTTTCTACCCAGTAGTCCAGTTCATTTAGTACAATATTTGCAAGGAGGGGTGATATAATTCCGCCTTGCGGTGTTCCTTTCCTTGGATACATCAGCTTCCCGTCCGGCATCTTGATTGGGGCTTTCAGTATGCGCTTGACTTTACTCTTTGAGACCTCGTCTTGGATACCCAAGGCATACATTTGATGTAACAGTTTCTGGTGGTTCACGTTATCGAAAAATCCTTTTATATCAAATTCTACAACAAAATGTAGATTGCTACGTTGCAGCCTTCGATAGGTTTCCGCTATAGCGTGTTCCACAGACCGGTTAGGTCTA
>JAFSNU010000420.1 GCA_017447325.1 Synergistaceae bacterium
CTCACACTTTGGCCTTTCATACATAATATTAACCTCTTTTGTGTTAATTCTTCGCCTCTCAGCAAAAAATAAAAAACGAGTTCATTTTTTATTACCCGCGCTCGCCATTTTTTTCAAAAAAGGTGCAAAAAAGCTGGCTGCACATTGCTTTGCATGAAAGTGAAGCCAAAACATTGGTCAAAAATAAGGCTAAAATTAGTCGTTGAGTGCATGTAAGGCCTTTTTTGCCCGTTTTTTTTCGGACATGGTCAGGGTTATCCACCATGTCCTGAACTTTTTTCACTCCTGTAAGTTGTTGCTATGACTAAAAAAGTTCACGGACATTAGCAAAAAAAAAGTATGTCCGTGAGTGTTTGCAACGGCTGGAGGCAGTTTACTGGGACAAAAATTGACTTAAACACTTGCAAATGCTCAATGTCCGTGCGAATTTTTTTAATGTTTGCATTGTTTTTGTTCATGCGCGGAGTTCATTTTTGTGTGAATTTTCAAATGAATGCGCATTTAATTGCACTCCAAAAATCGCCGGGCAAGTTATCTGCCGCTCTGATAGCTGCGCGCTCTTCGACTTGGCAATAAACATCCTCGCGTATTTTAGCCAGATCAAAAATTAATTTAATCTGTATATCTAAATTCTCAGCTAAAAACTTCGTGTAATATTGCCGTGCTTTGTCGTCTCCGCCGTATAAAACAATGCGCCCCAGCTCGTATTCGGGCGTTATTTTATATTTCTCAAACTCTTTAATCAGCCGCGTCGTCTTCATCTTCAAAGTCAGCAGCTGTCAAAAACTCGTATTCGTTGTCCGGCCAGTTGTTAATATTTTGCTCAGGCTCGAACGGCTGAATATTATCAGTGAAGTCAAAATATCTTTCAGTATGAATGCTTTTCTCTTTGACGTTCGGCAGGGTCTGTTTCATGGTCATTCTGAACTTGCGTATAAAATTAGTGCGGCTCAGAGCTTCATGCCCTGCTTCTTTCGTCCATTCGACATATTTATTATAAAGCTGCTTGCGCGTAAGCTGTCCCTCTTGATTAAGCAGCTCATCTTCGATAAATGCGGCGATAGGATTAATTGACTTTCTAAAGTCGCTTATTAATTCGTCCTGCTCCGGCGTGTCAGTAAAGCCGCTCTGAGCCTTTAGCCGTTTATAGCCCTCGTAAGCCCAGTTGAAAATGCCTGAAAGCTCAAGCTTTAATTTATCTTCGAGTTTCTTATCAGCTTTAGAGCCTTTGAACTCACACGGGAAGTCAACAAAGCAAATGCGGCGCAAGAAGCCTGTTGTGTCATCGCGGGCTTTAATATACCCGTTGCACGCTGAAATCATGACGCAGCGCGGGGCAAACTCTACATAGTCTTTATTTTTATAGCAGCCGTTTATCTCGTCGCCGACTACGACCTGTTTAAAAATACTTTCCGCGCCTTTAACGTTGCTTGCGGTCTCAGTGCTGATATTAACAAGCGAATTTAATAATTTTATGCGCTGAAATTGTTCGGTGAGGCCGCTCATCTCGACGTTAGACACGTTTTCTTTGCCGACTAATGCGCGCAAAATATTTAATAAAACGCTTTTGCCGTTTGCGCCGCTGCCTATCAAGAAAAAACATTTTTGAAGCGAGCAATCGTTAAAAAACACATAGCCAAACATCTCCTGCAATAAATTAATAGAGGGCTTGCGTCCGGCCATTATCTGGCTGATAAAAGCCTCGAACTTTGAGCTTTTAGCTTCAGGATCATAGTCATAGTCAACTTGAATAGAGCTCATATCGTTCGGGTTATGGTCTCTAAAGTTGCCGGTTTCGAGCTCTAAAACGCCGTTTCTAAAATTAAACAGCGGCTTGCGGTTAAAGACTTCGCGGCTGGTCAAGTCCTTTTCTAAATAGCCGATTAATGACATGACTTTCGTGTTGCTCGCCTGTATCCCTAAAATTTCAATAAAATAGCGGCCTATCTCGTTATTGCTGCGATAGAGCCAAACGCCGTGGCGATACTCATAAAAGCCTAAATTTTCAATATATTTCAGCGTATGCTGCGAGTTAATTTCTTTAACTATTTTCTTTTCCGGCGGTATCTTCAAGCTCTCGCGCAAAACTGAATTAACCCATTTAGCGGGGAAAGCCTTTATATTTTCGCATAATAAAGTCAAGTCGCTGGCTTCGACAAAACGTGCGGCGTTGTGCATAAAGTTTTTAAATTCTTCCTGCTCAGTTATGTGTTCGGCGAGCATAATAATACCGTTCTGAGCGTTTTTAACGAGTTCGAATAAGTCGCCGCCGTCCTCGTAATATTCCGAAATATCTTTATATTTTTGAGGCAGCACGCCGCAGACGAATTTAATGCGTTTTTTAAATAGCTCTTTGCACAAGTCCTGAGTGAAGCGAGTTCCGGCCTTGTCGTTATCAAAGCATACAAAGACGCTGTCAGCAGCCTTTAACAAATCAAGCACTTGTTTTTTAGCTTCTTTGCTGAAATACCCGGAGATAGGAGATAAGACGCGAAAGCCCTCTTGCTCAAAGCTCATTGCGTCAAACGCGCCCTCTGCTATAACGATAAACTTATTAATTAAATCTTTCTTCTCTGAGCTAAAGCCTTTCGTCATGTATTCAACATGCTTATCGCTCAGAGTATGCAAGCCCCACGGTATATTCTCGTTCAAGCCGTCCAAATGCGCCTTTTTATATTTAGACACGCCCTCTTTGCCTGATCTGTCACGGCCGATATAATAAGCAGTGTAGCCATTCTTAAAGTACGGGATAATTAAGCGGTCTTCAGTTGCGTCATAGCCTAATTTTAATCTATCAATCGTGCTCTTCTTAATGCCGCGCCTGTTTAAATATTTAATATCATTCTCGCGTAGTTCATTATGCCACAGCTCGATATGGCCGTTTAATTCTTTCGTGTAGGTCTTCCAGTCTTGATTGCCGCAGTCGCCGCCTAATTCACGGATAGCCTTGCCCTTATCCCCGTTATATTTAGCCTCAGCGTATAAATCTATAACATCGTCGCCGCAGCCCTGTTTAAAGTCATGCCAGCGGTCGTCGAATACAATCATGGCCGTTGGATTTTTCGAGCCTGGCGCGAGTGATATGCATCTGTCGCCGCTCTTTCTAATCGGTAAGCCCAACATCTGCGCCATTTCGACGCAAGTATATTTTTCTTTTATATATTTAATTCTGTCCACTGCCATGATACACCCTCCTCCGGCGTTAAACTTTTTTTGCCGTCAATTAATGCCTGTTTAACAAGTTCTGCATCATATTTAATTATTTTATTTAACTTCTTGAACCAGACTAAGAAATAAGCGTCCGCGCCGTTGCGTTTACAAGCTAATAAATTATTAATCTGATTTAGTTTAGCGTTCTGCAAGCTCCAACGCACGGCTGAACATTCTTTAGCGTCAAAGCAATATAATTTATCTTTTAATAAAATTTCATAGTCAAACGGCTCACCCTCAAGCCATATGCCCTGCTCTGTTCTATTAGCATGATTTTTGTGCATATGGCCGCCCCGCGAGTTAATAAATTTCGCGAGGCGGTTAAGCTCGTTTTCAAATTCATGCCCGCGCCGCATTATTGCTGACCGCTTAAATTTTTAAGCTCATGAAAGCTCTCGGCGAGCTGCAAAATTTTATAGCGTCCCTCTTCAGTAAAAACTCTATCGCCATGAGCAAATATAATATAATTATATAAATCATGAAGCTCTATAATTTTATCAAGCTGCTGTTCAGTTATGTCGGCTTCGGCTATTATGTCTTGAGCAGTGTAAAAGCGGCAGGGCGTACAGTCAAAGCGTTCAGACAAAGGCAGAGATTTACGTTTAGCTTTTAAGCTGTATGCGCCGGTCTTTCTAATGCTCGGGACGACTTCGCTGGCGAGCCATATCTGATACGGCAAAGCTTTCGGCTTGTCAGAGCGGCCTAAGAAAAAATACAATCCCTGCTCTGTCAAGCACAACATTATCTGCTCTCCGCCAAGGGTATTAATCCGATTAATACCCTTCCAAACAGCAGGCACATGCGCGATTAAATTAGACTGCCAACGCTCATACTCCAACGCCTCGGCGACATCTTTAGCGACGAACCATAATTCATGTTTAGCGTTTTTAATTACCCGCAGCTGTTTATCCTCGAATTTAAACGTTAGCATCATGCGGGGCTTGCTGTCTAAATTTCTAACGGCCTCGAATAATTTATCAATAACTTCCTGCGCTCCGAACTTACGCACTGCCGCGCACAGTTTCATAGCGCCCTGAAAATTAAAGAGCTTTACGTTCCGATTGTAAAAGCCGCGTGAATTAATTTTAGCTTCAATCATCATACCGCGAAATTCCGGCTCGTACGTCTCTAACGCTGATATTAAAATTATTAAGCCGTTTTGTATCGCTTGCCTTACAGCTGATAAACTCTAAAATATCAGGGTGGTCAACGTTTAAAAGCCCCATATTGGCACCTCGGCGGGTGCCGCCCTGCATAACTTTTTCAGTGCTTACATCAAATAATTTCATAAAGCTTACGGGGCCGGACGCAACTCCGTTCGTTGTGTTTACGCGCGAACCTTTAGGCCGCAACTTGCTAAAGTTAAAGCCGGTGCCGCCGCCGTATTTATGAATAGTCATTTGATATTTTATCGCGTCAGTTATACTGTCCATGCTGTCGTGTATAGGCAGCACGTAACAAGCTGATAACTGCGCGGCTTGTCCCTTGCGTCCCGCATTCATTAAAGTCGGTGAGTTCGGTAAAAAGTCGCGGCTCATCATGACTTGATAATATTCCTGCGCTCTTTCACTGCTTAAATAATCCGCAACGCGATGAAACATCTCGGGGATAGTTTCCTGCGAGCCGTCGGGCTTGACGTGCATGTAACGCTCTTTCAAGACAGTCACAGCCGTGTCGCTGAAGCCGTAATTATTATTCATGTTTTATTATAACCTCGACGGGCATATTAAACTGATTAATGCCGTTAATAATATTCGGCATAAGTTCATAGGTAAGCCAGTTAATAAAATCTAAATCTTCACAATTCGTACGCTCGTTAAGTACTTCAAACACCCAGTCGGCCAAGATTGCATCTTTAGCACCTGATAAGCATTGTATTTTCTCTTTAATTTTATTGCTATTTTTATCAGATAAAATATAGCCTAAATCTTCAATATTTAATAATATAGCTCCGTTCTCTTCGTTAATCACAACGCGAATTGGAGCTAAATCAGTAAAATTATATCTCGGGTAAATAAAAGTTTTTTCTATCATTGCTATAACCTCTTATCTCCATGTCTGTACGGGCGCGACTTATTAAACTCGTGTTTAATCTGCATGACTTTATCAACGTCAATATTCTCGTGACCGCAATAGTCTAAAATTCTAATAATGCAGTCTATCAATTCGACGGCTATTCCCTCGGGCTTCGCGTCAGACCCATAATAAATAAACGGCCTATTATTGCGGTATTCCTCCAACGCCTCGCTGAGTTCAGAATGGCACAGCGCGATAACATCGCCGAACGAGCGTTCTTTGTCCCACCAGCCGTGAGCCTTTGCGTTCTCGTAAATTTCTTTCGCTAATTTATTGAGCATTTATAATTTCCTCCTGAATTTTCAAAAATTACGCGCGTCTATCGCTCAGACAAACGCGCGTTTTAATCGTGCGAAAGGATATTGCAACATAAAATATTAAATTAGCCTAAAAATTTAATAAACACCTCTATTCTATTACGGCGCGCGAAATTAAAGTTTAAGTAAAAGCTAAAGCTCTTTGCCGCAGCTCGCACAATTCTTTTAAGCTTAAAACTTTTAAATCTGCGTGTTCGGGCTTAAATAATGCGTTCGCTTTATTCATGAGTTCGCCGTGAAAATAATTTGCAAAGTTCAGAACTCGCTCGAC
>JAFSNU010000421.1 GCA_017447325.1 Synergistaceae bacterium
GACCTGATCATCTCTAAAACTTTCGGGCCGGTGACAACAGGCATTTCAAAATCTAATAAAATTAAATCAACGTGATTTTTCGCTAAAACAGTAATCGCGTTCATGCCCGAGTTCGCAACTAAAATTTTATATCTCGACGATAACAGGCTCTTCATTGAGCGTAAAGCTGTCGGGTCGTCGTCAACTATTAAGATGCTCTTAAATTCTTTTAACTTATCGACGGCCTCGCTCTCCTTCTGCAGACGCTTTAATAAATCCTGAACGTCAACCGGCCTTACATAAGTCTGAGCGACGTAGCCCGCGTTTTTGCCAATTACAGTGTCGATCTCGTCCTGCGTTCCGATTACAAAGAGCCTGATGCCCTTGTCCTCGACCATATCTTTTATATATCCCAGAACGTCGATCATTAAATTATCCTCGCCCTGAAGATACAAGATAAATATTCTGGGTATGTCCTCTTTCGGAGCAGCAACGCCGCTTCCGCCCATGTCAACTCCGGCGTCCGGCGAAAAACCTTCCTGACTTAACAGCGCCGCGACGTCCGCGTCGTCGTCCTGAGGCGCGGCATTCTCCGCCTCGGCTGCCGTCTCCGTAAGATAAGTTGAAATGGCCGTAACGTCAGGCTTAACTGTTATAACCTCATAGCTCTCGGCTTTGAGTTTATTTATTATGCCGGTCGATATAAAACTGCTCTTCTCCGTAATAAATAAGACCTTGCTCATTTGGCCGTTATTCTCCGTTTCTATTTAAAAAATTTAATTTATTTTTAAGATTTTTATTATTTTATTATTTTATTATTTTAACAGATTATTATTAAATTATTATTAAATTTAAAAATTTTACTTTAACAGCAGCTCCACTTGAAAAATAACACCCCCCTGTCACTGCGTGACATCCCCCCTTACAAGGGGGACGAGTTCTTGCCTCCCCTGTAAGGATTGAAGACCTGAATGGTCTTCAAATCGCGGCCTGCAAGGCAGGTGTCAGACTTTAGTCTGACGGAGGGGTGAAGGAGCTCAGCTATTTTTAATTTTACTTTAACAGCTCGTCAAGAGATGCCCAGTCCGCCGCAGTGACGCAGTCCTTGATCTTTTTAAATCTCTCCTTCTCGTCAGCCGGTATGCGATAATTTTTAATGTCTTCCATCATCGCGTCGATATTATCAAGATCAAAGTTCGCGGCCATGTCCTTAAGCATTACATAAAATTCTTTAAGCTCGTCCAACGGAATTTCCGGCAATGACATATCCTCTTCATCATTATTGCCAAAGACTTCCGCCAAAACTTTTTTGTAGCTTCGGTACTGCGAAAGCAAGGCCGGAGTCTTCGCCTCGATCTCCGCTATATCGTTTTTGTCTCCGCAAGCCTCAAGATACTTTGCGTCTTCAGACAACTGCAATGCGCCGACTAACCTTGCCGAGCTCTTTAACGCGTGGACTAATACAGTGTAATTTTTAATGTCTTTCTCGCGTTCAAATCTTTCAATATCATTAGCCTTCTGATCCAACGTGTCATAAAAGATTTGCAGAGCTTGAACAAAAGTCTCTTCAATTCCGCAGTTAGTCACGGCAGCGTTATAGTCAATGCCCGGGATGTTCGCGTACGGCGAGGCCGGCTCTTCAGGCTCTTCAATAATTTCCGGCTCTTGAGCCTGAGCTTGAGCTTTAGGCTTGTCCTCTTTTGCCTTGCGCTCCTCAAGTTTTTTAACGTCCTCGGGATCAGCCGGCTGAATTTTGTCTGCGGGCAAGTACTCAAGCAAAATTTGTTCAAGTCTCACAGTGTCAACGGGCTTAGATAAATAATCATTAAAGCCATGATCGATATAGAACTGCCGCGCTCCGATAACCGCGTTTGCAGTTAAAGCAATTACCGGCGTAAAAGTGTTCAAGCTGTCGGTTAAGCTGCGCATGTTATGAAACGCTTCGACTCCGTCCATGCCCGGCATTCTGTGATCTAAAAATACCATGTCATAGTGATTCATTCGGACAAGCTGCAGCATCTCAACGCCGCTCGAGGCCGTGTCGATTTTAATTTTAGTTTTCTTTAATAAATTCGAGAACACTAATAAATTAACGTCCGTGTCATCGACGACCAAAACTTTTGCATCAGGAGCTTGGAACGCCTCGTGATAGCGCGACTTGTGAGCGACAGCCGTCGAGAACGCGCGTTTATAGTCGCCGATCGCTTCCCATTTAATAACAGGCTGCTTGAGCTCAAACGAGAATTTTGATCCCTTTTGAAACACGCTCTCAACTTTCAAGTCAGAGCCCATTAAAATTAATAAATTTTTAACGATAGTCAAGCCCAAGCCCGAGCCGTCGGACTGGAATTTTCTCGAGGCCTGCACGTGTTCGAACGGCTGGAAGATTAAAGCCATGTCCTCTTCGCGAATTCCGATTCCAGTGTCTGAGACTGAGCATTTTAATAAAATAAATTTGTCGTCTAATTTTTCATGCGTAATCTCGAGAGACACAGCGCCGCGCTCGGTAAATTTCACGGCGTTATTTAAAATATTTAACATGACCTGCCGGATATGATACTCGTCGCCCTCGAGTATTCGGGGTATAGTCTTGTCAACGTTCACTTCGAAATTTAAAGATTTTTTACGCGCCTGTTCGGCCGCTATATTAACCATGTCGTTTAATAAAGAGCTTAAATCATAGCGCACCGGCGAAATTTCCATTTTGTTATCCTGAATTTTAGAGAAGTCTAAAATATCGTTTAAAATTCCAAGCAAGGCTCGCCCCGCGCGTTGAATTGACAAAGCGTATTCAGAAATTTCCGGACGGTCTTCCTCGCGCAAAATCATTTCGTTCATGCCTAATATAGAATTCATAGGCGTGCGTATCTCGTGAGACATGTTGTCCAAGAAAGTGCTTTTAGCTTCGTTAGCCGCGTTCGCTTCTGTTATAGCTTTATCAAGTTTTGTCTGCTGATGTCTATAAGCATAAGTAAAGATCATAGTGATTAAGCCTAATAAAACGGCGACTAAAAATAAAGGCAGCAAAAAGCCGGCGCTGCTAGATGTATCTTTAACTACGGATTCAGGATAATTAAGCGCGAAATAAATATTTGCGCAGTAGGCCGCAACCTCGAGAATAAGCATTAATATTGCTTCCCAAGTCTCGAGTATGAAGAGCGGCGTGCATGCGATCGCCATTATAAATAAAGTCGGAATGCCGCCCGTTACTCCGCCCTCTAAGAAAAACAAAGCTGAAAGGCCGAAAATAAATCCGCCGATGACTAAGCAATGCGCGTAAAAATTTAAATGCGAAGCGTCACGGGTGATAACGTCCCTGTGAACGAGCAAAAATAAAATCACGCAGCCCGCGCACATCACAAAATAAATTGCCGCAGGAGCAAAGTCAAGCTGATACATCCGCACCAAGCCGGTTAAACACATGAACAACGCAGCAGTCAACGTGAAAGCATAGTAGCATAACGCCGTCACGTTCTTGCCTGTTTTATCCCATTCTAAAAGAAGTTCTTTCATAATATTCATCATGAGTTAATCATAACATAAAATAAAATTTATTTTAAAAATTTATTTTAAATTTAATAAATTTTCTATCGTGTTATACTGTAGTAAATTTAAATTTAAATTTTAAATAAAGGATCGGTTAAATTCCGTGGCATTTAATAATTATATTTTTGAGACTGAGTTCGCGGTTGTATTTTTAAATATAGTTCTTTGTGTTTACCTGCACATGATTTACTCCGGCACTTCGACCATGAGGGCAAGCTTCGTTCATTATTGTTACGTTGCGGCGGCGAGCAGCGTCATCGAAATGATTTACTCGGTCGTGCTTGGAAACAGTACACCGCATTTAATCGAAATAAAATGTTTATTCGCAGTGTTAAATCAAATTGCGCTTAACTGCGTTTACTTTATGTTCATGCGCTATATCGGCTCGTTCGTTCCCGAGAGCGCGAACTTTTCGTCTCTAAAAATTTTACAGGCTTACACGTCAAAGAGATTTTATAAAAATATGCGCTATGCTCAGAACGTTATAATGGGAACGTTCTTTTATTTTCAACTCGTGAGCGTATTTTTAAAATCAAATTATTTTGTTGAGAATAATCAAATCATGACGGGCAGCATGAACGGCTTTTTAAACTACGGCTATATGTTAATCTGGACTGTCTGGACCTGGATTGAAATATTTTTGTGCCGCAAGAGCTTTACTAAAGGCCAATGGCTGGGGCTTATTGCAAATTTACTAATTTCATGGCTGCTCTTGTTCTTGCAGTATAAATATTTGCAGAATATTAATATAAGCGTTGTTATTATCTCAGTAAATCTTTATGTTTATTTCTTCCTGCTCGAGACGCCGGCGTATAAAGAACTTGAGAAAACGCTTGACAGATTAAAGAAAGTTAAAGCGTTAGCAGACGAGGCGAACGAGATTGCCGTTAAAGCCGACGCGGCCAAGAGCGAATTTTTAGCGAACATGTCTCACGAGATTAGAACGCCTTTAACAACTATAATGGGCATGGACGAGATGATTTTGCGAAAATACGACGAAGGTCCGATTTATGAATATGCGAGCGACATTCGAAGCGCGGGCAACACTCTTCTTCATATTATAAACGATATTTTAGATTTTTCGAAAATCGAATCGGGTCAGCTCGAGCTTGCGCCGAAAAATTACGATTTAGGCCGAGTATTAAAGGACGTCGAGAATATGATTAGAATTAGGGCAAATCAGAAAGGCCTTGAGTTTATAACTCAGATTGACGAGCATCTGCCCAATGATTTATTCGGCGACAGAGTGCGCGTGCATCAGATCATGATAAATATTTTAAACAACGGCGTTAAATATACCCGTCACGGCAGCGTCAAGTTCACGATCACCGGCGAGCGCGGCGATGATCCGTCGCTGATCGTTTTGCATATAACTGTCACGGACACGGGAATAGGCATTCACGCGGAAGATATTCCCAAGCTCTTCCAGTCATTTAGCCGCATAGATTTAAAAGAGACGCATAATATCGAGGGTACTGGCTTAGGTCTCGCGATAACGGGAAGATTAATCGAGATGATGGGCGGAACGGTTGACGTTAATTCGACTTACGGCATGGGTTCGACGTTCCATGTTGTACTGCCGCAGCGCATAGTAGGCCATAAGACGTTAAAAAATTACGAGGAAGAACATGCGCATTCTAAGAAACAAGTCCGCAAGAGCTTCACTGCTCCGGACGCAAAAATTTTAGTTGTCGATGATAACGACATGAACAGAATTGTTTTACGCGCGTTGATGAAAGAGACCAAAGTTCAGGTCGAGGACGTCGAGAGCGGAGCCGATTGTTTAAGAAAAGCCGCTGAAGTTAAATATGACGTAATTTTAATGGACTACATGATGCCGCGGATGGACGGCAAAGAGACTTTAGCAAGATTAAGGGCTGACGAGAACGCGGCGAGCCGTGACACCAAAGTTATAGTCTGCACGGCGAACGCTATTGTCGGAGTTAAGGCCGAGATGATGCAGGCCGGTTTTGACGATTTTTTAAGCAAGCCGGTCAATGGCATTGAGCTTGAAGAATTATTAATGAAGTATATTCCGGCCGATAAGCAGCAGGAGCGTTTAATCACGACCGGAGGAACAAAATAATGCTTCGTGCGGCAATGCTCTCTGTGACAAAGTATAACGTATGGATAGAGGTGCTGACGCTTCCGTATTTATTTGTGCTGTCCATGTTTTTATATTTAAGATACGCGACTACAGCCGAAGTTAATAAACGCTTTAGAACTTTAAGCGTTTCTACTTTCGCGGCGACGGCCTTTGAAGTCGCAACGAGCTTATTAATAAGCGGCTGGGGAAAAAATCAGGCCGTAAATTTAATCGTCAGGACTTTATATTACGCTGTAGTGAATTTAAATGCGTATCATTTAATGCAGTACGTAGCAGCTTATGTCGGCGTTGATAAGCAAAAGCAATGGGACTTCCTGCACAAATTTTTTCTTTTGCTTAGCATGATTATGCTGTTATTAAACTTGGTCCCGGGCATATCCGGATTTTTCTTTAGTATTTTGCCGGACGGAAGTCTCAGGCGGGGGCCGTATAATATTTTATGCCGTTCTATATTTGTATTATATTTTCTTGCGGTCTCGTTTATGCTGCAGATAACGCACAAGCAGGCCTACAAAGAAAAAATGCAGTTCTTTATGATGACGATGCTGGGATTTGTTTTAATTTTGTCTTTCGTAGTCCAGTACATGTTCATGCCTGAGATTTTAATCACGTATGCTGTCGCGACGGTTTTATTATTTATAATATTTTTCTATTACGAAGCTCCGAGCTATCGCCAGATGTCGCAGTTTGAAGTTGAGCTTGAAGAGGCACGTGTCAGAGCTGAGAACTCGACGCGAATGACCAACGCGGCTAACAGAGCTAAAAGTGACTTTCTTGCTAATACGTCTCATGAGATTAGAACGCCTATGAACGCGATTTTAGGAATGAACGAGATGATATTAAACGAGTGCCGCGACTCTGAAGTCCGGCAGTACTCGCTTGACATTAGACACGCGGGCAATCATTTATTATCTATTATAAATAATATTTTAGATATTTCTAAAATCGAGTCTGGCAAAATGGAAATTTTTAATACGGACTATCATTTATGGCAGTTATTAAAGGATGTTGAAGAGTCCGTTTTTGAAAGCATGGAGGAAAAAAATTTAAAATTTATTGTTGATATTGATAAAAATCTGCCGGAGCATTTATACGGAGATCAAGATCATATTCGGCAAATTTTAACTAACTTGCTTGATAACGCTTTGAAATATACTGAGCACGGCTCGATAGCTATGCGCGTCTCGGGCGGACTTGAAGAGCGGGACGGCGGAGAGCAGCGCGTGAATTTAAAATTTATAGTTGAAGATACGGGCTTGGGCATCAGGCAGGAAGATTTGACGAGACTGTTTAAGTCTTTCCAGCGGGTAAATTTAAACGAGACGCAGAATATTCAAGGCGCGGGGCTTGGCCTGACGCTGATTAGATATTTGCTCGAGCTTATGGGCGGCAGGGTCGAGGTTGAAAGCGAGTACGGCAAGGGAACTGTCTTCACTGTTTACTTAATGCAGCAATTATCCCGCGAGGGCTTTCACGGGACTATTAAAGATTATGAAGCGATGGGTACGGCTGGAGTTTTTAGTCAGGAAAATAATTATGCAGGCGAGACTTTAATTTTCACGCCGGATGATAACGAGTACGAAGGGCCGTTCATGTGTCCGAACGCGGAAATTTTAGTCGTCGATGACACGCCGGTTAATTTGGTTGTGGCTAAAGGAATGCTTAACGCGACGCTTGCGAAAATTGACACGGCGGAGTCCGGTGCTGAGTGCTTAGAGAAATTGAAAGCTAAAAATTATAATATAGTATTTTTGGATCACAGGATGCCCGATATGGACGGCGTTGAAACTTTAAAGCTCGCAAGAGAGATTAGAAAAGATATAGTTTACGTTGCTCTGACTGCAAACTCCGGCGCGGGACTGCGCGAGGAGTACGTCAATAAATACGGCTTTGATGACTACGTACCCAAGCCGATTAAATCAAAAGCACTTCACAAAATTTTGTGGAAATATCTTCCCGATGACATGAAGAAACGGGGGGGGGGGGGGATATAGATTACCATTAGAAAAATATAATATTTAATAATTTAAAAGCTCTGCATAAAATCTTAAAGAATTAGATAGCGGGGCTTATTAATTTTTTTAAATTAGCGTATATATAAATATATAAAATTTTATTTTAGAATGAACGGAGAAGAGAGATATAGACAGCGTTAATAAGCTTTGGAGATTGAATGCTGAGGCGGAGCGCGCTTCGATAGTCTTTATAAACTTCAGGAGCAGACGGGTAAGACTGTCGAGGCCGCTTGTGCGTGCGCTGCATTTGGATTTAAATTTTATAAATAAAAATTTTGAGATTGAGCTTGAGCATTGGCAGGAGCTTTGTCATCCGGAAGATCATGAAGCTTTAATAAAGCTTGGAAATATTATAAATAATAAAGAATTAAATTTTATCTCGTTAGAGCGGAGACTTTACTGCGGCGACGGAGTGTATAGAAAATTTTGCCTTGACGCGTTTATAAATAGAAATGAGCTTACAGGCCGGGCCGATTTTTTGCTTGGCACTGAGACTTGCGTTAATGCAGATTTAAATTTAAATAATAATAATATTCAAGTCATGTCGGCTGTGCAGGCCTTAAAGCTGATAGAGCTGTTGGAGCATAGCTATAAATTTTCTGAGCTTGACGAGATTAAAAGTTTAAAAATTAATTTATTAAATTTAGATTTTAATAATATTAATAATAATAAAATTATAATCGGCGCGGCTGGTCTCGAGGGCAGCGGCCGGACGAGTTTTATTGAGAATTTTAAATTTAATTTTAATTTTAAATTAATTAAGCTTGATTTAAAAAATTTAGATTTATTGCGCGCGTGCGATTTAGTATTTTATTTAGTGCCGGTTCGTGGCATATTAAAATATGAAGATAAATTTTTGCTTGACGAGATTTTAAAATGCGGCGTGAAAATAATTTGCTTGATGACGCAGATTGACGTTGAACGCGCTGAAACGCAGGCCGGAGAAGTTATCTGCTCGCGGCTTGATAAGCTCAAAATAAATTTAGATTATTT
Source organism: Synergistaceae bacterium (assembly GCA_017447325.1). Classification (GTDB taxonomy): domain Bacteria; phylum Synergistota; class Synergistia; order Synergistales; family Aminobacteriaceae; genus JAFUXM01. Next base: position 8,641 of record JAFSNU010000421.1, read on the forward strand.
AAATAAAAATTTAAATTTGCCTGTAATTCCCGTGTCTTCGAAATTAAAATTAAATTTTGAATTTTTAAAAAATATTTTTGAGCTTGATGTAAAGGCTTTAAGAATTGCTAAAGCTTTTAAGCTCGTTGAACGCGCGTTAAATCTTGCAAATAATATTGAGTTAAAGCCGAGTAAAATTTTTAGCTTAGGTCATGGCCACATGCGCTCTCAGCTTGACGAGGACGCAAAAATTTTGAGCGCGGCGCGTGAGACTTTAAGCGAAAGTTTTAATGCTTTAAAAAATTTTGATATTAATTTAAATAATTTTAAAAATTTTGAGCTTGATAATTTAAATTTAAGCGAGAGTAATAATAAAAATTCGCTGGTTGCGTCGCTCGTTGCGTCGATGCAGGAGGAAAAGCTGCGCGGCAAGTTCGCTGAGATTATAAATAATAAACACGCAATAATTTTAGGCGAAGATTATAATGATGCGTTAAAGCTTGTCTCGAGGTTAGAGCATAACGCGGCCTTAATTTATAATCAAAATAATTTTAATGCGAATAATTTTAAAATTATAAATAAAGAATTTGAAATTTTGCTCGCGCCGTCTGACGAGTTTATATATAATCA
>JAFSNU010000422.1 GCA_017447325.1 Synergistaceae bacterium
CCCCGCTTATCTTAATTTTATAAAATTTATAAAATTTATTATAAAGCTTTTTCGTAAAATTTATTAATCACGCTCTTCGACGGATCATACTCGGACGTCTCGATCTCCAAAATATCTAATATCACATGAATCATGTCCTGCGTGTTAAATTTATTATTCACGCTGTTATTAATTCTTTCGCATAAATCTTTATATTTAATTTTAAAGCTCTGCGACGTCCAGATTATAAACGGGATTTCAAACATGTTCTGCGTTGCATTATTTTCAGAATGACCTGCAAAGCTGCGAGTGTCGTAAACTTCCTCGCCGTGATCCGAAATATAAATTAAAATCGCGTCTTTATCCTCAAAGCGTTTTATAACCTGATCTATAAAATAATCGTTGTATAAAACCGCGTTGTCATATTCTGACCTAATTTCTTTCCCGCGCTGCGTTATGCCGTTATAGCCCGTGACTTCGTCCTGAGCTTTAAATTTATTAAACTCTTCAGGATAACGCATAGCGTACTTGCTGTGAGTTCCCATGATATGCAGCACGTAAAAATTTTTAGAATTTAAATTATTTAAATTATTATCTAAAATTTTTAATAAATTCCCGTCGTAGCTCTCAGCAGTATTTGACGTGAAAGAGTCTCTGACCATGACGAACTGACTTATGCCGCCCTGGCTCGCGTAAAATTTTCCGGCGCGGCTGTACTTGCCGAAAGTCTCTTGATTGGACAGCCAGAAAGTTTTATAGCCGGCCTCGTTTAGTATGCTAAACAGGCTCGTATATTCATACCATTTGCCTTTAGCTTTATTATCATAAAACGTGAATAATTTTTCCATTACAGGAATAGTGTGAGAGTTAGGGCTTAAAGCATTATTAAATACATAAAGCTCACCTTTAGCTCTGCGCGAATTTAACAGCGGCGTAGTATTTAAATTATAATTATACAAGCTCATGTGATTTCTCGACGTGCTCTCGCCTAAGATAAATATAAAATTATTTATGCTGCTATTATTTTTAGTAAATTTTATTTCGCGTTTAGACTTGCTGAGCATCTCGTTAAAAATTTTATTCTCGCGGTAAACGTCATATAACATATCGAACAAATTAAACGGCGATATACATTTTTTAGCAAAGCCGTTAAACTGCGATCTTTCATAGAAAGGCGTTAATGCAATAACTAAAATTAAACTTAAAGCCCAGAAAATTTTAAAATCAGCAAGCCTTTTATAAATTAAATATAAAATATAAATAACTATAAAGCTTAACGCAAAAAATTTTATTAAGCTTAAATTAAAAACATACTCGTTCAAAAATTCAAAAGTCTCCGCCGGCTTCGTGCCGAATATCACGTCAAGCATTCCGGCGTCAAATCTACATTTATAATAATGCAGCGCGAACATGTCAAGCAAGAACATTCCCGCGCTCAAAACTATAATTACAAACTTTAAAATCTTATTTAAATTCTTAAATTTAATTAAATCTAAAACTAAATTTAAAATTATTACGCTTAATAACACAGCAAACGCCGCGCATATAGCCTGCAGCGCTCCGCCGGAAATATATTTATAGACGGCAAGCGTCAGGTTCAACGCCGCCGTCCAGAAAATAAAATTTTTAGCTTTAATTAAACTATCAAAAATTCTATCAAAAATTTTCAGCATTTATTTAATTATTAATTATTAATTAACGCAAACGCAAAGTCATTCACATTAGTTCCCGTCGGGCCGGTCACGACTAAAGCATCAACAGCCTTTAACGCATTATAAGCATCATTATTTTTCAAAACGTCTTCTATTTTAATATTTAATTTGCTTAATAAATCTTTAGTCTTGCCGTCAACAATTCCTCCGGCAGCGTCGGTCGGGCCGTCCGTTCCGTCAGAACCTATAGATGCTATCACAACATTTTCAAGTCCGTCAATGCCTATCGCAGATGCTAACGCAAATTCCTGATTGCGGCCGCCCATGCCCTTGCCCGTCAAGTGCACGACAGTCTCTCCTCCGGCAATCACTGCGACTTTCTTATCTAATTTCGCGCGCTCTCTTGCAATAGCCGCCATGAACGCTCCGGCCTCTCGTGCCTCGCAGGATAAAGTAGTTGTTAAAAGTTCAGGCTCATAGCCAAGCTCGCTCGCTATGCGCATAGCCGCCTGACATAACGCCGTGACGCTGCCGGTTATAACCGCGTCAACATTATCAAGCTCTTTCGGTGTCTCCTGGCTTAAAATTTTTATTAAATCATCGCGTAAATTTAAATTATATTTTTTAACTATATTTAACGCATCCTGCGAAGTCGAATCATCAGGCCAAGCCGGACCCGAGGCAATGCTGTCGAGCCTGTCGCCTAAAACATCGCTCAACACTACCATATAGACATGAGCCGGTGCGCATAACTTTGCAAATCTTCCGCCTTTCACAGCCGATAAATGCTTGCGTATAGTATTTATTTCTACTATGTCAGCTCCGCATGCTAATAATTGCTTAGTCACGTCCGCCATGTCTTCAAGCGTAACTCCCTCAGCCGGAAGCTCAAATAAAGCCGAGCCGCCGCCCGAGACTAAAAATAAAACTGTATCGTTCGCGCTTAAATTTTTAACATGCTTTAATAAATTTTTCGTTCCGTTAATAGTATTCTCGTCAGGTACAGGATGACCGGCTTCGAATATTTCAAGGCCTTTAATATCGCCCATTGAATGCTCGTACTTAGTGACTACAGCTCCGGTGATGCCCGGCAGCTCGTCCGCAGCAGCCTTGGCCATGCG
>JAFSNU010000423.1 GCA_017447325.1 Synergistaceae bacterium
AGATCGCTTCACGTGAGATATAGAAATTCGATTTTAGTTATTCTAATTTTTATATCGGCGTTCCTCGAAGTCGCTTGCGCCGAGCAAAATTTAATAGAAGTTCAGGCCTCGGGGCGCGGTTCAAGTAGAACTCAAGCATTTCAAAACGCGATTGAAGAGGCCGTCAGAAAGAACGTCGGGGCTTTAATCATGAGCCGCGAAATTTTGTCAAACGACTTGCTCATCGAGAATATAATTCAGGTCTCGCGGGCTGATATTCAAAACGCTGAAATTCTGTCAGAGCGTACGGAAAAGGGCGAAGTGCTTTTAGAATTGAAATTTAAAATTAATAAAGATATTATAGACAACGCGCTGCGCAAAACTTCATACAGCTCCGGCGGCGGAGGCGCGGTGTCCTTCCGTCAGCGAAATTATTTAGAGCGCGGCCTTAAAGCCGTAAATAATTTCTTCAGCGAGCTTGAGCTTTTAGACTTTATAAACGTTGACATAAGCGACAGGAGCATTGATTTAAATAAATCTCAGCTGTCGCTCAATATCAAAATTAAATTTAATAATCAGAAATATTTTGAGCAATTTGCGCCGTCCTTGACTTTGATACTTGATAATATATTAAACAAAGAGCTTGAGCCGGAGCTTGAGACTTCGAGCGGCAGCAAATTAATTTATTTATCAGGCCATAACAGAGATTTTAGAGGCTGGCTCGTGCCGGACGTAATTTTCAGCGCAATTATAAAATCTCTAAATCTTGACTTTAAGCAAAATCAAATTTTAAGGACGCAGCGCAGACTTTGGATTAATCTTGCGCTTATTAACGCTCAAGGCCGCGAGATGACGCTTCGGCGAATACCTGTTCAGTTTCCGGTCACAAATATTTTGTTCTTTAATTTAAATAATAATCTAATGATCGCGCCGATATTTGCGGTTAATGATAAAAATCTATTCGGCTCCGGCTTATTACTGCCGGACTTAAAGCCTGCTGATGCGCTCGAACAGCGTTTTATATTCGAACTGCCGCGCGAAATTTTAACACAGATTAGCAGCATAGCTTCATGGATAAATCTCGAGGAGTAAATTGCGATGCGCAAAATAATTTTGGTAAGCCTAATAATATTAATTCTTGCAAATCATGCTCACGCGTTAAATCTGCCTTATATCGACGGCGATAGTATAGTTGTAGAAGCGCAGGGGCGGGGCAAAACTTTAACAGCCGCTAAAATAGACGCGAGGCGCAGCGCGGCGCAAACTGCCCTGGGCTTCATGCTCGAGGGAACTTCAATGCTTGAGAAAGTAAATTCGCAAAGGCCGAAGCTCGAGGAAAGGCTTCTGCGTTTGTCCCGGGCGTTTATTGCAGCTGGAGAAGAGGAATTAGAGCTGACTGAAGACGACAGGACGCATATTATACGCGTGACGTTAAAAGTTAAAGTGAGCGGCGCTGAATTATTGAACGGACTTTTGCACAAGCCGCCTGAAATTTCAAATATTGACGGCGCATCTTTGGCGGCGAGCGCAATATCGCGGTTGAACTGGCAGAAGGAGACCGCGCAGACTGCAATAGAATTATTTAATGCGTTTAAGTTAGGCGATTATATACGAGTCACAGCTCAGAGCGGCGGCGATTTTGACGTCAAGAACGAGCGCATGAACTTTAATATTAATTTCAAATTTGACGAGGCAAGATATTTCAGCGAAGTCGTCCCGGCCATTGTCTCGACGCTTGATTATATTTCAGATTATAAAATTAAAGGCCTGCCGTTTAACCTGCCGGTCAAGCAGCTGGAAGACGCGGCGTTTGTCCCGCATCAGGATTTAACGTCAAGCTTGGCGCAGTATCTAAAACTTTTGGGAATAGAGAAGTCAAATAAAATTATCAATAATGCAGGACCGGCGAATATTTATATACAGACTAATAATTATTACTTTAACGCGTATAAATTAAATCAAGAGGCGTTTAATCAGCTTGCGTTAAGCTTATTTAACAGGAATTTAAACGGAATGAAAGGACGCGCCGAGCTGACGATCGACTTTGTGAACGACAGCGGCCGGAGAGTTCAGGTCAAGCCCGCGGGCATTAAGAACATGACGGGCATAATGTTTTTCGTTATAACTCCGCCTGCTTCGTTGTTCAAAAGTAATTTAGACTTGCTGAACGACGAGCAGCGCAGCATGATTATAATTTTGCCGGCATTCAGCTTCAATCAGGACTTAACTCTTTATCAGGAAGACAACGCGCGTCTTGTGAACGTGAAAGTATCAGCCGAAGAATTATTGAAGCTCGGTTCCGGCAGTTCCGTCCGGTGCGCTGTGAATATTAAGTAAAGGAGCGCGCTGATATGATTAAATTAAATAAATTTATTGCGCTGATAATTGCGTTAAGCTTTATAAATATAGCTGACGCTTATGACCAAAAATTTTTTGAGTTATGCAGGACTGCAAGTCACGAAGAGCTGATAAAGTTAGATTTAAGTAATTTGATTAATGACAAAACTTCGAGTGGCTTTACTTGCTTAATGGCTGCTGCCGAGAGCAACGCTGATTATAAAGTTATAAATATTTTAGTTAGCTCCGGCTGTGATGTTAATCAAAAGATGTTCGGCGGGATGACGGCTCTATTATGGGCTTGCTGGCGCAACAAAAGCCCTGAAGTTATAAAGGCTTTAATCGCGAACGGCGCAGATATTTACGCAGAGTCGGACAATGGCAAAAATGCTTTGGATTATGTTTACATGAATTCGAATTTATTGGCTGATAATTTAGCCGAGGCGGTGCGCTGTCTTGAGCCTGACGCGGTTATTAAAATTAAAGATATTAAAGAAGAAGATGTTAAACAGGAAATTAAAATTGAAGATGTTAAATCACCGGCTGCTGAGACTGAAATATCAAAAGATGTTAAAGCCGCAGCGCATATCACGACTATAAATTATTACGGCATCACTGACCTGATGACATTAGCTGAGAATGGCGATGATCCCGCCGAAATTTTAAAGTTAATAGAACAAGGCGCGGACGTCAACGCTCGGGACGACGCGGAACAGACGGCCTTAATGTACGCCGCTGTGTCAAATCAAAATCCTGAAATTATTTCAGCATTATTAAAATCCGGCGCGGATATCAACGCTCGGGACGACGCGGGACGCACTGCGCTGATGCTCGCCGTATCTAAAAATCCTAATCTTGACGTTATAAAAACGCTGATAAAGGCTGACGGCATAGAGATAAACTCCGTTCAAGAGCGCAACGGATGGACTGCGTTATTCTGGGCTGCTTATTCAGCTGTAAATCCTGAAGTCATTAATATTTTATTGGACAACGGCGCGGACGCGAAAATCAAAGGCAAGTTCGGCGAGTCTGTTACTGCTTACGCAAGACGCAATAAAAATCTTGATGTTAAATCTGAAGTATTTAAACGTTTAGAAAATTTGAGCAAATAAATTTGATTAAATATAAATTAAAACTGGAGGTTTTTAGTAGTTATGAAGCGCGTTTTATTAGTTTTGTTTGTTTTGCTGCTCAGCTCTGCAAGTGCTTTTGCTGTAAACGAAGCTGATATTGACAAAGCTGCGAGCGACGAACTCGCGACTTTGTGTGAAACTGCCTCAGCCGAAGAAGTCGCAGCGCAGTTAGCAAAGCTCGATGTGTCCAAGTTGGACTTCAGGCCGTTGATTTACGCCGCAGCTCTTAACTCCGACGCGGGCGTTATCGAAGCTCTGGTCAAAGCGTACGGACTTGATGTTTTAAATAAGCCAGTTGCCGACGAAAAACGCACGATTTTAATATTAGCCGCCGAGCTTAACGAACCGGCAGTCGTTAAAATTTTAATCAGCATGGGCGCGGATGTTAGTCTTAAAGACGCGGACGGCAAGACAGCCCTTGACTATGCGCTTGAAAATATTTCGTTGTCAAGCGACGAGGAGACTTTAAAGCTGCTGGGATATGAGCCAAAGCCCGAGCCAAAGTCTGAAGAATCAAAATCCGAAGAGCCAAAAGCCGAAGAGCTGAAGTCTGAAGAGCCAAAAGTCGAAGAGCCGAAAGCTGAAGAGCCAAAAGTCGAAGAGCCGAAAGCTGAAGAGACAAAGTCCGAAGAGTCGAAAGCTGAAGAGCCGAAGTCTGAAGAGCCAAAAGTCGAAGAGCCGAAAGCTGAAGAGCCAAAAGCTGAAGAGACAAAAGTCGAAGAGCCGAAAGCTGAAGAGCCAAAAGCCGAAGAGCCAAAGTCCGAAGAGCCGAAAGCTGAAGAGCCAAAAGTCGAAGAGCCAAAAGCCGAAGAGCCGAAAGCTGAAGAGACAAAGACTGAAGAGCCAAAAGCCGAAGAGCCGAAAGCTGAAGAGCCAAAAGCTGAAGAGACAAAGACCGAAGAGCCAAAAGTCGAAGAGCCGGAACAAAAGTCCTATATCAAGGACAGCGATTTTATAAAAATGTGCGCCGGAGCAAGCTATGAGATTATTCAAAACGCAATCGACAATCGTCATGCGAACGTCAACGCCAAAGATTATTACGACGCGACGCCGTTGATTTACGCCGCTGAGAAAAATTCTGATGTTAGGGTTATAGACGCGCTCGCGAAAGCCGGAGCCGATATGAACGCCCGGGATAAGGACGGCAAGACCGCGCTGATGTACGCCGCCGGTGCAAATTCAAATTCTGAGATAATAACGGCTTTAATTTCGAACGGAGCGAAGGCAAATCTGCGCGACAATAATAGAATGACGGCGATAATGCACGCTGCGAGAAATAATAAAGCCGCTGTCGTGAAGGCGTTGATAGACGCCGGAGCGGAGGAGCTTACGGATAAGCGCGGATGGTCTGCTCTGTTCTGGGCAGCCGGATACACGGCTGACGCTGAGGTAATCGGCGTGCTGCTTGATGCGGGATACGACACTCACGCAAGAGATCATAACATGATAACGCCGTTGGATCTCGCAAATAAAAATTCTAAATTAATCAACACAAAAGATTTTTTAAGGCTCGAGCAGGAGAGCAGATAGAAAATTAAATTTAATTAATAAATTAATAAGGAGTGTTTAGTATATGAAAGTTAGAAAATTTGCAGCCGGTTTGATGCTTGCCTCTCAGGTATTGAGCTTAACGCCTGTTTTCGCGGCTGAAGAGAATTTGGACAAGCGCGAAAAGATTTTAGTCGAACAGGCCGTTAAATTGTCCGATAAGTCCGTTAATCTTGACGACAAAGAGCAGGAATTAAACAAGCGCAGCGCGAAGCTTGAGGAGCTTGAACAGGATCTGCGCGAAAGAAATGCGGAGTTCAGCGTCAGAGAGACCGAGCTTAATGACTTAAGGGCAAGCCTGAATAAAAACTCGGCATATCTCGATGCAAGCTATAAAGAGTTTGAGCAGGACAAAGAGCAGTTTGAAAATTATAAAATTCAAGTTGCAAAAGAAGCTGAAGCGGCAAAGTTAATGGCCGACAACGCAGCTCAGGCGATGCAGGAAGCTGAAAATATCAAGCTCAGAGCCGACAAGCGCGACAAAGAACTTGCACGGCGCGAGAATGATATTCAGGACGAGTTAGCGCAGCTTGAAGTAGTGCGCGACGCTTTAATGGCCAGCAAAAATGAACTTGATCAGCAGGCAGACGAGATCGAAGCAAAATACGCTGATTTAAAAACACGCAACGAAGAGGCAGATAAACAACTTGCGGAGATAAATTTAAAACAGGAAGACATGAACAAGCAGCTCGCAAGTTTGAACTCTAAGGCTAAAAAGCTCGAGGCCGCGCGTAAGTTATTTAACAGCGAGCAGGACAAGCTTGACAAAGAGAAATTAAGAGTTGACACGCTGAAAGCCGACGCCGAAAAGGCTGTTAAAGAGGCTGAAAAATTAATGGCCGAGGCCGACGCTAAAAGTTTAAAGGCCGACGAGATTATAAATAAAAGCTTAGAGCAGGAAAATTTGATCGCGCAGCTTAAGGAAGATTTGGCCGAAAAGAAGCAGGAACTCGACGCGCTGTATGTAAGAAATGACAGTAATAATGTGCTTATCGCCGAGCTGATGAGCGACGCAGCCGCTAATATAGCTCTGACTCCAAGCGACAAAGGCATAATAAACTGGTCGGACGGAAGCATCAGGGCAAGAGGCTTCGGAGTTGCGCCGGATGATATTAATAATATAGCTCAGGCGAAAGCTCTCGCAAGACGCGCCGCCGTGGTTGACTTACAGCGCAATTTGCTCGAGACGGTGCAGGGCGTGCAGATAGACTCTAAGACTTTAGTTCAGGACTTTATGACTAAGAGCGATACTGTTAATACAGCAGTGCAGGGCGTTATAAAGGGCGTTGAAGTGATTGAAGAGCGTTGGGACGAGAAAACTAAAAGCTATAACGTCGCCGGACAGATCAGACCTGAAAAGATGTCGGGCGCAATGTCCCAGATCTTAAATCAAATCAGCAAAGTTAAAATGCCTAAAGAGCCGAAAGCTAAGAAATTTAATTACACAGGCTTGATAATAGACGCGCGTGACATTGCCGGCTTAGAGCATTTTAAATTCTTTCATATCGTTGACGAGAAAGGCAGCATAGTTTACGGCTCGGAGTTCGCTGATAAAAATATTCAGGCTAAAAAAGGCCTTTATGTATATTATGACAGAATGGTTACAGCTAAAGACGAGAAGAGCAAGGTCGGCAGTAACCCGTTAGTGATAAAAGCCCAGCGCATCGCGTCGAACGGCAGCGATATTGTAATCTTGACTGAAGAGGCCGATAAAATACGCGCCAATAAAATTAATTTCAGGAAAGACTGCCGCGTGATTATAGTTAATTCGTAATTTTCAGCAATGCTTAAAGCTTTATTAATAATTTTATTAAATTATTTAAATTTAAATTTAAATTCAAACTCTCCGCGCTTGGTCACGAGCGCTGACATAGCGAGAGTGCGCGAGATTAAACGCGAGAGAGTTTTAAAAATTAATAAATTATTAAATATGACGCTTGAAAGCTTGAGCTATGATGTTGATTTAGACATTGCGCGTGCAAGAGGCGCGGGAATTATTAAGACTAACAGCAGCCGGGCCAAGGCAGCCGCAGCGGAGATGCAGGCCCGGCGCGCTGCTTTAAGTTCAGCCCGCAGAGGATTGTTAATGCTTAAAAGTAAAATTAATAATAATAACAGCAAAATTATTTTGTCGGGCTATGTGCCGCCGTTAAAAATTTTAGCCGAATTTACAAGCGGCGATTTATATTTTGTCGATGTTGAGACGAGTTTGCGCAAGCTATTAATAAATTAATAAATTAGGAGTGATGTGTGTATGCGTAAGTTTATAGCTGCTTTAAGCTTGCTTTGCTTATTTTCCGGCGCGGCGTATGCGTTAAAAGCGGACGATTTTCTTCCGCCCGTTCAGGCTGAAAGCAAGGCAGGGCAGGAAGAATTATTGAAAGACAAAAGCCCTGAAGATAAATTAGAACTTGTGAAAGATGAGAAATTAGGACTTGAAGTAGCTGAGTTTAAAAGTCAGTCTGTGAGCTTGCAGGACGCTATTAATAAAGTTATAGCCAAGCCTAAGACCGGCTGTCAGGTAGTGCGCGGCGATAATCAGGGTCCGACTTTAGTTGCGACAGGAATGGGGACGTATAGCTTAAATTACGAAAATATTATGGCCTCGAGAATAGAGCAGCGCAACGCGTATGTAATAGCGTTTATGCGGGCTAAGGACGAGATGGCCAGGACTTTATCAGGCATAAGCTTTGAAGGCGCGTCGTACTTTGAGCAGGGCAGCCAATCCCAGACTAATAGTTTAAAAGTTTTAAATAATATTAATACAAGCTTGAGCGAGAGATTAAAGCAGTGGGCGCAGGCAGTGTTAAAGGGTTATGTGACGTATTCGGTGCAGGATGACGGCAAAGGCCGCGTGTATGTGACTATAGTCAGCAGTCCTAAGACAAGGGCGAATTTTGACCGTAACGGCTATAGTTCGGAAGGCTTGACGGCTGAGACTTTGCGCGAGGGCTTAGACAGTATAATAGCTGAGATAAAGAAAGGTCTTGTGCCGCCGGTCGGAGGAAGAATAGTCGAGGCTAATACCGGCGAGGTCGCATGGGTAGGATTTGGCAGCGCTATAGTGCGTCTTGACAGCGAGCCGGACGTTCAGGCCGAGCTTGAGCTTCAGGCGGAGCAGATAGCGGGCTTGAGAGCTGTTGACGGCTTGGCCGGAATTATTTTCGGCGACGAGACTAAATGGCAGGCTCACGTTGACGAGGACACGAGCCGAATGATTAAGTCGTTTGAAGCAGCGCAGAAAAATGATCCGGTTATAAAAGGCGCAAAGGGCGGTTTAAATGCCGGTATAAAAGAGTATGAAAACAGAGTTCGCGAAATGCGCAATGAGATTATTAACAACGAAAAAGTCAGCAGCATAAGAAGCGGGATTTTGCCGCCCGGCATTATGCGTCAGACCGAGCTTGACGACGACGGATATTTTGCTTACGGCATAGCTGTGTATTTGCCAAGTGCAAGCGACATGGCCGCGCAGGCTAAGCAGGAGATGGAGAAGACTGAGATAGTTAGGGAAGTAAATCCCAATGCGTTTAAAAATACGCAGGGCATAACGCCGCAGAAGGTTGACCCGAATAAAACTCAGGAGATGAAACGAGGCCCGTCCGGTGTTGTCGAGCAGAATTTATAAGATTATTTATAAGCTTGCAGCTTGCCTGTTGTTATTATTTATGACGGCAGGCAGGCTGTTTGCTTTAGATTTAGATTTAAATAAATTTTTGAGTGAGATTCCGGCAATAGCTGACGGCAAAAATCTTGAAGAGATAGACGAAGGCTTGTTTAAAGACGCCGGAGTTTTATATAGCTTAATAATTTTGGATTTAGATGCTCAGGATTTAGAGGCCGAAGAAATTGCGCGCAATATAGCTTTAGTTAAGGCGAGCCATAAATTAGCATTATATATAGGCCGGTCTAAACTTGATAAAAATAAATTTGAAGTTGACGACGCGCTTGAAAGCGCTTTATTTAATTATTATTTAAATTTTATCAAGGGCACCGAACGGGCGGCTGATGTTATAAATAATAAAGTCTTTGCGCTTGCATGGCTTGATGCTGATACAGTAAAGCAGCTTGAGAATTTAGATTTAAATAATAAATTATTTATAAATAATTATTTGAACAACGCGCTTGAAGCTGACAGCTTGAGCGTTGAGATATTAGATAATATTTATTTAAATTTTAATTTAAATTTAAGCAGCGGTAATTTAATTAAGATGGGCAGGCTTTACAGGGCTGCCGGAGATAAAGTTAAAGCTTTAAATGCGTTTAGACTTGCTCGAAAGCGTTATCATGAAGAGAACAGGCTAAAATAATAAATAATGCCCTCGCTAATTTGAAAAGCGGGGGCGTTATTTTATAATAATTAAAATTTTAAGATTAAAGAGGCTTATTAAAATTGAATAATATATTAAAGCTAAAGATAACCGGAATAACGAGCGACGGCGCGGGCATTGCGAGAAGTGAAACTCAGGGCGTGATATTTGTTGAACGTGCGTTGCCCGGCGAGATTATCACTGCAAAAATTTTTGAGCAGCATAAAGATTTTGCGCTTGCAAAAATTATTGAGATTAATCAAGCTCATCCTGAGCGCGTCACGCCAAAGTGCGAGCATTATTATAAATGCGGCGGCTGCCAGTTACAGCACGCGAGTTATAATTTGCAGCTTAAATTAAAAGCCATGATAGTTAAAGACGCGATGACGAGGCTCGGCGGCTTTGATGCAAATTTATTTGAAAATTTAGAATGCGTCGCTTCGCCTAAAGAATTTGGCTATAGAAATAAGGCGGCGTTCCCTGTGCAAGCTGCGCAAAATTCAAATCATAAAAATCAAAAACTCGTCACGGGATTTTACCGGGCAGGAACGCATAGAATAGAGCCGGTTAAAAATTGTCCGGTCAATGATGACGCGTTAAATAAAATGTACGCAAGCATATTAGGCGGCCTTAATGATTTAAATTTGGACGGCTATAACGAAGACGACAACACCGGCAAATTAAGACATATAATAATGCGCACGGGTCAGCATACTAAACAAAATTTATTGAGCTTCGTTATTAACGGCAAACTTTCAGCTAAAGCTATTAAATCTTTAATTGCTTTAGGCAACAAGACCAAGCCCGACACAATAACTATCAATCACAACTCGCGCCCGGGCAACACTATACTCGGCAATCACACGGAGAGCATAACCGGCAATGGCATTATTGCAGAGCAATTAGATAAATATACTTTGAATTTCGACACGACTTCGTTCTTTCAGGTAAACACGCTTCAGGCTGAAAATTTATTTAAATACGCCTCGAGCTTGGTCGACGGCGCGGAAAGTATTTTAGAGTTATACAGCGGTGTCGGGTCTTTGACTTGCTATCTTGCGGATAAATGCGAACATGTCACGAGCATCGAGGACTGGCGCAGCGCGGTTAAAATGGCCAAGCGTAATTTAAGATTAAATAATTTAGGCGAGCGCGTTAATGCTTTATGCGGCAAGAGCGAAGAGCTGATAGAAGATTTAGAGTTAAGAAATTATGACGCTGTAGTTTTAGATCCGCCGAGAGACGGCTGTAATCGCGCAGTGCTGAACGCGATTAAAGACATGAATATTAATAAAATAGTTTACGTGTCCTGCAACCCGGCGACGTTAGCACGCGACTGCAAGATTTTGAGAAATTTTAATTATAATTTAAAGTCTATAAAGGCTTTCGATATGTTCCCGCAGACGGCGCATGTAGAGACAGTGGCGATGCTGGAGAAATTTTAAGCGAAAGGAGATTGATTTATTTATGGACAGGCATGACATAATTGAAAAGATCGGGCGGAAATATCTTACGTCTAATATCGAGGCCGGCGAGTACAGCTACGTTAAAGCTGCCGGCAGCAAAGAGGATTTAGATAAGGCCGTCGGTCATCAAGTCAAGCATTATAAACTTGATATTCGATTTGAGTTTAAAGATTTAGCTGTATTGGTAGAGACGAAGCAAAATTTTGTCAAGGCTGACGAGGAGCAGCTGAAAGAATATTTGGACTGCGAGCGCGCGGTTAATCGCAGCAAGAAAATTATCTGCATTCTCGCGAATATTAATGATAATAAAATTAAAGTCTGGCAGTCGTCTATGGACGATAAAAATTTGCTTGCGGGCGAGACCGTACTCGATAACGCAAAGCATTATTATGATTTATTTAATTTAAAGACTAAGAACGACCGTGAGACAGTTTTAAAAAATACTTTTGATTTAAATCAAATGCTGCATAAGATGGGCATAAATGAGAATGAGCGCAGTCAATTCGTCGGCACTACGCTGCTTTATATTAAAGATGTGATTAATAAGTTTGGAGCTAAAGAGATTAATCAAGAGCTGTTGGAAAAATTAAAAACGCACTGGTCTATTATGAGTTCTGACGGAATTAGAGCAGAGATCGGCGGCGTGTTAAGACAACTTTTAGACAACGACAATGATAATAAGGCAGAAAAGCTAAAGCTGCTGCAAAAGGCCGTACTCGATGATCAAAAAGTTAAACA
>JAFSNU010000051.1 GCA_017447325.1 Synergistaceae bacterium
CGAGAGTACATGCCCGTACTCTCTCAACCTTACAGGGGGGACGAGAGATATTATTAATTTTAAAGTGCTTTTACTATAACTTCCCTTCCCGCTCTTCTAATTTAAATAATTAATTAATATTTTACAGCAAAAAATTTCCGGCCGAGATTTTAAAATTTTTAATTTAATCTCAGCCGGAAATTTCTAATTTTAAATATTAGCCGCCGTAAGTCAGCTTAACTATCGCAGTAGTGACAGGCGGGCAGAACGTCAGCAACAATAAAATCACGAGCAATAATAAATAGAACGGTATTGCCTCTTTCATGAAAGTTTTAGTCTTACAGCCCGTGACTGAGCAAGTGACGAACATTAAAGTTCCCATGGGCGGCGAGAGAGCTCCGATCGCATTATTAAAGATGTAGATCATCGCGAACTGAATCTCGTCAATGCCGTACTGTCTCGCAATCGGCGCAAGCAACGGCACAAGAACTATCATCGTCGCGTTGCCCTCGATGAACATTCCGACTATTAAGACAAAAATATTTACAGCTATTAAAAATGCGTATTTATTCGGGCAGATCGAGACGATAAACTCCGTGAGCTGCTGCGGTATGCGCTCCTTAGTTAAGACCCACGAGAAGACTGAAGCGGCCGACACGATAAGCATGATTCCGCCGGTCGTGCAGACTGTCTCTTTGCACGCCTGCATAATACCCTTTAAGCTCAGCTCTTTATAAAGCAAGCCCAAAATAATAGCGTATAAAATTGCGATTGCTCCGGCTTCAGTTGCCGTAAACACGCCTAATCTAATTCCGCCTATAATTATAATCGGCAAGCACAAGGGCAGTATCGCCGGCTTAAAGTGTCCCCAAAATTCAGCTCCGCTCATCGCGTGATTTCTAATCGGCAAATAGCCGCGCCTTTTAGAAATAAAGTGAACGAGTATCATCATTGCAATGCATAACGTTCCGCCGACTGTTATGCCTGACATGAATAATTTTCCGATCGAGACGTCAGCGATACAGCCGTATAAAATCATCGCAATTCCCGGCGGGATTAAAGGCGTTATCATTGCCGACGCTGCCGTTACTACCGACGAAAATTCTTTGCTAAAGCCCTGTTTCTCCATTTCAGGCACAAGCATTTTAGCTTCCATTGCCGCGTCAGCCAAGTTCGAGCCGGAAAGTCCGCCCATTAAAGTCGATAATAACACGTTGACCTGAGCAAGTCCGCCGGGCATTCTTCCCGTGATTGCCGAGCAGAAATTCATAATTCTATTAGTCACGCCTGAGTAGTTCATGAACGTTCCTGCGCAGACAAAGAACGGAATTGCTAATAACGACGGGCTTTCAGTTCCAGTCACGGCCTTTTGTCCGAATATAATTTGATTTATCCCCGGGTTAAACAGGAAGTAAATTAAAGACCCGCCGAACACTGAGATAAACACCGGCACTTTCAAGAATAATAACACAAGCATCGTTACAGCCGCGACGCCCAAAACTTTATTCGTGCCTAACGTCTTGCCGTAAGCTTCAAGATAAGGCTTGACCCAGTTGATATTAACGCCGATTAACAAGACTATCACAGCTAAAATTATAACCGGCCAAGATAATTTTAATTTCTTTAATAAAAATATTAAAGCTATTGCCGCTATAATGCTGATAATTAACTCAGTCATGATTATAATTTCGCCTCGCTCTCTATCTCCTGCTCAGCTTCCTGCTCGATATGCTCGTCAAGCTCAGCTTCGCCCTGCGGGACTTCAATAGCTTTAACAAAAGCCGGAGCATATTTCGACACGAAATAGCTTATGACCATAAGGCCGCAGCCCCACGGCGCGATCCCGTAAATCATAGTGTACGGAATGCGCAAAATCGGCGTGGGACGTCCCGAACGTCCGAACACCTGCGCGATATAAGCCTGAGACTTCACGCATAAAAATACTAAGACAAACAAAACTATCAAGTCTATTAAATAGTCCAGTAATTTCTGAAGTTTCGGCGGCAGAGCGTCATGAAGCATTTCGATTGCGACATGGCTTCCGCTTCTAAAGCCGACGCTTGCGCCCATGTAAATCATCCAGACCTGGCAAAATGCGCTGACTTCTTCCTGCCATAAAATAGGGTCTTTCATGACGTAGCGTTTAAACACGCCGGCGCTCGTGACAAGCGTTAATATAATTAAAGCTATTGCAGCGATAAACAAGTCTAAATTACAAATAAATTTCAGCCATTGCTTATTATTTAACTGCGAGTCGCTCAAAGCATTTTCACCTCTTTAATTTTTTAATAAATTTAAATAAACAAACGAGAGACAAGCACGCGCCGATCTCTCGTTTAATTAAATATTATTTAAATCTTATTTCATAGCGTCTTTAACAGTTTCGAACAGTCCGTCGGACCAGCCGAACGCCTTGCCCTCTTTGTAGAAGTCAGCCGCTTTCGCTCTGAAGCCGTTTAAAACTTCCTCGCTGGGGACTACAACCGTGACGCCCTCGTCCTTCATTAAGTTCATGTAATGCTCTTCAGCTTTAGACTGCAGCTCGTTGTTAAATACGCCGGCCTCGTAGCCTGTCTCGACTAACGCCTTCTGCTGCTCTTCCGTCAGGCTCTCGAACCACATCTGCGAGCAAATCCAGTTCGTGAAGTTCAAGACATGTCCGTCAAGGATTAAATACTTCGCGACTTCATGATGTTTGCGGCCGTAAAGAGTTGCAAGCGGGTTCTCGCCGCCGTCGATAGTTCCCTGCTGAAGGGCAGTGTAAACGTCGCCTAAGCTCATTCCAACCGGCGTTGCGCCCAAGACTTCAAAGCCCTTTGTCTGAATCTGATTTGTCGGGACGCGAATCTGCAAGCCCTTTAAATCATCAACAGTGTTGACCGGCTTCGTCGTTAAAGTATGACGTGCGCCGTAAGCCCAGTTTGCCGCGAGAATATGCAGGCCTTTTTCCTCAAGCTTCTTGCTCTGCTCAGCCCACCAGTTGGACTGGATGAGCTTCCAGCACTCGTCCCAGTTCGCAAATAAGAACGGCCCGAATACTATTCCCATATCCGGCACGCCGTAGTCAGCGAAGAACGCGCCGTCCGCCAACGTAATAACAGGCTCACCGAGCAGCATCTGATCGATAATATCGGTCTTGTTGCCGAGCTGCGAATCCGGGAACACCTGCATTGTCAAACCGGTGTCGCGGGCGTTTAATAACTCCGCCCACTTAGTAACGCCCTGACCGATGGGCTCGCTTAACGAGTTCTCAAGTCCAAGCTGAACTACGATTCCGCCGGCCGCAAACGCCGAGCTTGCTAACATAGCCGCCAAGACAAACGCAAGTAAAACTTTTTTCATAACAAACTGCCTCCCTAATTTATTAATTTAAAGCCTAAAACTCAATCATGACTTTTATTAATTTTATTAAAAGCCTGCGCAATTTATTAAATTAAAGCTTAAAACTCAATCATGACTTTCAACATGCTGCCCGCGTTCTTGTCGAAGTCCGCAAATGCCTTGGCCGCATCGTCGAATTTATAAATATTAGTAATTACGTCGTCAAGCTTCAAGCCCTGATTTTTCACAACGTCGATTAACTCTTTAAAATCTTTCGTCATTGCGTTGCGCGAGCCGTAAATATTTAATTCCTTCTTCTGAATAATAGTGAAGTCTAAGTCTATATTATGTTTGCCTACGCCGATGACTGCGACGCGTCCGCCGAAGCAAGCAGCGTCAAGGCAGTTCTGCAAAGTTGACGGCAAGCCCACGCACTCGACCGTTACGTCAAATCCGTTGTTATTAGTAACTTCTTTCCAAGCCTTGTCAAAGTCTTCCGCGCCGGTATTTAAAATTTTACCGTCAAGGCCGAAGCGCATTGCGTACTCTAATTTCTTGGGCGCAACGTCGCAGATCCAAACTTTCGCTCCGCGCGACTTCGCCGCAATCGCAGCTAATACGCCTATCGTTCCGGCTCCAACTACTAAAACATTATCGCCCGCTTTAACTCCGGCTCTTTGAATTCCGTGATAGCCAATGCAGAAAGGCTCGATTAACGCAAGAATTTTTGGCTCAAGGCCTTTGCCGTCGATTAATCTTTCAATCGGCATCGCGACGTACTCAGCAAAGCCGCCCTCGCGCTGAACGCCCATCGTCTGATTTGACATGCACGCATTGACTAATCCATGGCCGCACGAGTAGCAGTGTCCGCAGTTAAAATACGGATTAGCCGTGACTATATCGCCGACTTTAAAGCCCTGCGCATTCTCGCCTATCTCGACTATCTCAGCGCTGAACTCATGCCCCGGCACTCTCGGATATGACATGTAAG
>JAFSNU010000424.1 GCA_017447325.1 Synergistaceae bacterium
ATTTTAGGCCGGAGATTTATTTTATTTATTTTATTTTGCAAATTTATTTATTTCGTCTATATAAGCGTCAACGACTATTTCTTTATCAAATTCGCGCTGCATTTTCTCGCGGGCTCTTAATCCCATTTTGCAACGCTCTTGATGATTTAAATTTATAAATTTATTTATAGCTTGCGTTAAGCTTTGCGCATCTTTAGGCTCGCATGCAAAGCCTGTTATATTATCGTCAAAAGTTTCCTGACAGCCCGGGATATTTGAAGCTATGACAGGCCGGCCAGTTGCCGAAGCTTCTTGCAGAGCGTTTGCCATTCCCTCGTGATAAGTGGGAAGTATTACGCAGTGCGAAGCTTTATAAAATTTTTGCATGTCGTGCTGCACGCCGTGATAAATTATATTATTATTAGCTTGATGAGCTTGCTCAAGCTTTAATAAATACTCGTCCTCTTCGCAGCCGCCGACGATGTCCAGATAAATATTTTTGCGATTAAAATTATTAAACGCCTCGAGCAGCTCGTTAATGCCTTTGTCTTTCATGATGCGTCCGACAAATAAAAATTTTATCGCGCCGTCCGGACTTTCAGGATAGTCTTCAAGCTTAAATTTATTTAAGTTCACGCCCGCGCCACTGGTCAATCTCGTTTTGTCTTGAGCAGCTATTTTATGTGCAATAAAAAATTTTTGATCACGGCTGTTCTCGAAAAATATTTTAGCGGCCTTTCGCAAGCCTAATTTATAAAGACTAAGCGCGATAAATCTTAAAACGCCTTTGTTCTCGATCGCTGTGCCTAAGCCTGTTATGTCGGCGATATAAGGCGTATGCGTGAACTGCGCCGCGAGTCCGCCGTAAACGCAGGGCTTGATAGTAAAGGTTAAAATTACGTTCGGCTTTAAATTTTTAATTAATTTTATATAATAAATTAATAATTTTAAATCTGAGAGCGGGTTAATGCTTCGGCGTTTGACCGGCGCATTTAATTTAACGCAGCCGAGGTCTTTAATATTCTGCGTAAAATCTCCGTCGGGAGCAGACACGCAGACTTCATGGCCGAGCTTGATTAATTTTTGCGCTAATTCTTTATGAAATAAATAGAACGTGCCTTCGTGCGGCTCGAGAAATAAAATTTTCATGTTATATATTCAGTCCCTGTTTTGTAAATTTAATTTTATAATTTAATTATAGCTTAATTATAGCTTAAAAAATTTTGAATATGTGAGTTGAATAATTTAAAAATGAAAATTTTAATCATAGACGGACATAGTTTAATTCATCGGGCGTATCACGCGATGCCGGACTTGAATGCTCCGGACGGAACGA
This sequence comes from Synergistaceae bacterium, assembly GCA_017447325.1. Taxonomy (GTDB): domain Bacteria; phylum Synergistota; class Synergistia; order Synergistales; family Aminobacteriaceae; genus JAFUXM01. The sequence continues at coordinate 1,316 of JAFSNU010000424.1, forward strand.
AGACCGGAGCTGTGACGGGATTTTTTAATATGTTATTCTTAGCTCAGGACTTATTGAAGCCTGACGTTTGCGCGGCGGCGTTCGACGCTCACGGAAAATTAGCGCGGCGCGAAGTCCTGCCGGATTATAAAGCTAATAGAGCGAGGCTTGGCGATGATTTAAAAGTTCAAATTGATTTAGCTCAAGAGATTTTAAATTTAATCGGTGTGCAAGTCTTAAAGTCTCCCGGCGTTGAGGCTGATGATATTATCGGCACGCTTGCAGTTAAAGAGGCTGCAAAAAATAATGATATTATAATTTTGTCGAGCGACAAAGATTTAATGCAGTTAATTAATAGTAATATTAAGATGCTCAGGCCGATAACTAAAGGCGTGTCTAATGCCGAGCTTTATGATGAAGATTTATTTAAAGCAGAATTTAAATTTGAGCCGGAGCTAATGGCTGATTATTTGGCTTTAATCGGCGACAAGGCGGATAATATCCCGGGCGTTAAGGGCATAGGCGAGATAGGCGCGGCGAATTTGATTTCAAGCTTCGGCAGCCTTGAAAATATTTTTGATAATCTTGACGAATTAAAGCCTGCCATGCGCAAAAAATTATTAGCAGCTGGGCTCGAGCATGTCTTAAAGATTAGAGCTTTAATTAAATTAGATTTAAATTTAGATTTTGATTTGGATTTAAATATTGAGCCGGATTTGAACGAGGCGGCAACTCTTGCGTCGCGCTTGGGCTTGAGAGCTTTATTAAAGCGTTTGAATTTAAATTCTAATTTAAGTTTTAATTTTAAGCCTGAAGTTAAAGAAGTTAAAGCCCGCGAGCTTGATAAAGATTATTTAATAATTTTAAATAATTTGGATAATGAATTAATCGCGCTGTTTAATGACAGAGAGCCAGAAATTTTTAAGCCGGAATTTTTAAATTATAATAAAATTTTCACGAGCGACTATAAAGCTATATTAAATAAAATTAATTTAAGACAGCCTGACTGGGATTTGCGAACCGCGCATTATTTAGTTCATCCGGACTTGTCGTTCAAGACTTTTAAATATTTAATAGAAGATATTTTAAATCAGGAAAATAAATTTGAAGCTTTATTAAATTTAAAGGCCGAGCTTGACGCAAAATTTTCAGATTATATTAATCTAAATAAAATTATGACTGAGCTTGACTTGCCGTTAATTCCCGTGCTGTATAAAATGGAACGTCACGGCGTTAAGATCAAGCCTGAAAATTTTAGGAGCGTGCAGAGCGAGCTTGAAAATAAAATTTCTGAAATTGAAGATCATATCGAGTTTATAACCGGGTATAAAATTAATCTGAACTCGCCGCGTCAGGTCTCTGATTTATTATTTAACAAGCTTGGATTAAATCTGCCGAACGCGAAGAAGAAGGGCGGCAGTTTTCAGTCAACGGCTGCGGAAGTTTTAGAGCAGCTAATAAAGCTGACGGACGCGCAAGTGCCGAAATTAATTTTAGAATATAGAGAGTTGTCTAAAATTTTGAGTGCGTTTGTAATGCCGCTGCAGGAACATGCTGATGATGATTTTATAGTTCACACTCGCTTTGAACCGGCGTTGACCGGTACGGGAAGACTGAGCAGCCAAGAGCCTAATCTGCAAAATCTTCCGGCCTTTGGAGACTGGGCGATGAAATTAAAATCGGGATTAGTGCCTGTGCATGACGGAAATATTTTTATCTCGGCTGATTACTCGCAGATTGAGCTTAGAGTGCTTGCGCATTTGTCTGGCGAAGAGAGATTATTAGAGGCGTTTAATGATAATAGAGATATACACGCGGAGACTGCGTCATGGGTGTTCGACGTTGCGCCTGAATTTGTCACGCCTGAATTGCGGCGCATGGCGAAAGTTATAAATTTTGGATTATTATACGGCATGAACCAGTTCGGCCTTGCTGACAGATTAGGCGTGTCTCAGGCTGAAGCGATAGATATTATGACTAAATACTTTGACGCTCTGCCCGGAGTGAAAAATTATCTTGACGAGATAACTAATCAGGCTTTAGCGATCGGCTACGCTGAAACTTTATTTGGACGAGTGAGGCCAGTGAATGAGATTAACGCTAAAGGCCAAGCGTTAAAGCGAGTGTTAATTAATTCGCCCATTCAAGGCACGGCGGCGGACATAACGCGCAGGGCGATGCTGAAGCTTGATAAGGCTATAAATAATAAAAATATAAATTTATTTTTGCAGGTTCATGATTCGTTAGTGTGCGAGTGCGCGCCAGAGAGCATAGACGAGGCCGGCGAAATTTTGCGTAAAAATATGGAAGAAGCAGCCGAGCTGTCGCTGCCTCTGAATGTGAATATTAAAACAGGCTCGAGCTTGGCCGAAGTTTAATTTAAATTATTAAATAAATTCAGCCGCGTCGTCAGCTATATAAATATATAAAACCGGCGCGGCTTTAAAATAATTTTAAATTTATTTTAATTTTCCAAGCGCGAGGACGACAGCCGTGATTAATAATATAACGACAAAGATGCCCTCCATGCCCTGCGCCATAATCTTTAACGAGATAATAAAATTTTCCCAGATGTCAGGACTCATGTTTAAATTTAAATCTCCTTTAATATAATAATTTTAATTTTAAATTAATAATTAAATGCTCTTTAGCGCGTCGGTTGCGAAGCGCACGGTCTCGTTGATGTATAAAGAGATGTCAACTCTATTAAAATATAAATAGCTCGCGATTTTATATAATAAAATAATTACAGGCATCGCGACTATAAACGCGCCGAGCTTGTGAAGAATTTTCGCCGGTATCGTTCCCCAGCTCTCGAATAACTGCTCGACGAGCCAGCCGGCCGTCATCAATGCAAAGCCTAAAACCCATAACGCCAATAAAATTATAATTCGCGTATCGACAACGCGCATAAAACTTCTGCCTTCTTCCTTTAACAAACAACTTAATCAAGTTTATAAATTATAAATTATTTTTAAATTTTAAAATTTAATGCTATAATAATACCACGGACAACGGAGAGGGATTGTTCGTGGTAGAAATTAAAAAATACAGCGGTCTATCGGGCAAATCTGTCCCATAATGTTACCAGCATTATGGTGAGACTTACGAGATAGTAAAAGAAGACAGCGGCGGACTTAATCATTTTGAAGAAGTTTCGCCGCTGTTTCTTGTTGGCGCGCTTTCTCTGCTTAGACTTAGCCAAAAGCCTTCACCTCCCTTCCGCAGGGTTAAACTCTCCATTATAATAATTCAAAGCAGCCCTGCTAAAGTCTTCAAGCCCTACTCTGACTTGGGACTCATTCTACCCGGAGCCTCTCCTCGCTAATTATTCTAATTAAAAATAATTAACTCGCTTTATTATATCAGCTTAATTTAATTTTAAAATTTTTAAATTTAATATTTTATTTTATAATGATTTAGTTTGAATAAATTTATAAGCTTGTAAAGTTTATAAATTATTAGATTTTGAAAGGAGAATTTATCAATGAGCGCAAAGAAGATTGAGGACGAAGAATTAACTTGGCTTGCGCAGGAAGCCCGTCTCTCGTTCAGCGAAAAGGAATTGGCGGACGCGTCGGCTTATATTAATAATTTTTTAGAGATGCTTGACAGATTTCAAGAGCTTGATTTAAAAGACGTCGAGCCGTTCAGCTTTGCCGAGGCGATCGAGTGTCCGCTTCGCGAAGACGTAGTCGTTAAGTTTGAAAACCGCGACGCGATTATGGCGGAGAGCGCGCATGTAGAGGGCGATTACTTTAAAGCGCCTCGCATCATGGAGGGAGTTTAAAAGCTCGCGAGAGTTTTTAAATTTTAAATCGCCGCATATTATAGTAGAAGGAGTTTAATAATGGAACTTTACGAATTAAATTTAACTGACGCTTGCGAGGGCGTTAAGTCTAAAAAATTTTCGAGCTTAGAATTATTTGAATCTTGCTTAAATAGAATTAATAAGCTTGAGCCGGATGTTAAAGCTTTAATAACTTTGACGGCGGACGAGGGACGCGAGGCTGCTAAAAAGGCTGATGAGAAGATCGCAAAGGGCGAAGCGTTAGGTGCGCTCGAGGGCGTGCCGGTTATATTAAAAGATAATTTATGCACGAAAGGCATCAAGACTACTGCCGGAAGCAAAATTCTTGGCGAGTGGAGACCGCCTTATGACGCGACCGTTTGGAAATTATTGCGCGAGGCCGGAGCTGTGTTAATGGGCAAGGCGAATTTGGACGAGTTCGCAATGGGCGGCAGCTGTCAGAACTCAGGCTATTGGCCGACAAAAAATCCGCATGACTTAACGCGCGTCCCGGGCGGAAGCTCAGGCGGAAGCGCGGCGAGTGCTGCTTCTGCTTATACGCCTTTAGCTTTAGGCAGCGACACCGGCGGCTCTATAAGACAGCCGGCGGCTTACTGCGGCATATACGGCTTCAAGCCTACTTACGGAATGGTCAGCCGCTACGGCTTAATTTCTTACGGCTCGTCTTTAGATCAGATAGGACCGATGGCCCGCACCGTAAAAGATTTGCAGCTTGCAATGAGCGTTTTAGCCCAGCATGATGAAATGGACTCGAGCAGTTACCGCGAAAAAAATTATGACTTCACGAGTAATAAATTAAATTTGAAAAATAAGAAAGTCGCGCTTGTGAAAGAGTTTAAAGATTTCACGCTTGAAGAGCCGATAGCAAAGGCAATAGAGAAGACTAAAAAAGTTTTTGAAGCTGCAGGAGCTGAAATTATTGAAGTATCGCTGCCGGTTATCGCGCGTTATGCGGTGTCGTGCTATTACGCTCTTGCGATGAGCGAGGCGCACACAAATCTTGAACGTTACGACGGCCTGCGCTACGGTTACACTGTCAAAGATTCTAAAGGCATTAAAGAGATGTTCACGGACGTTAGAACTCAGGGCTTCGGAGCTGAAGTCAAGCGCAGAATTATTGCCGGAACATGCTTGACTGAACCGGTGCGCTGCGAAGAGTATTACGTCGCGGCAACGAAAGTCAGAACTTTAATAGCTCAGGAATTTAATAAAGCATTTGGCGAGACTGATTTTATTTTACAGCCGGCATCGCCGACTTTAGCACCGAAACTTGGAGCAAATGATAATGACAAAATGAAAGAGTACGAGGCGGATTTATATACTTTGCCTGTTAATCTTGCGGGA
>JAFSNU010000425.1 GCA_017447325.1 Synergistaceae bacterium
AAAAATTTTTGCGAAAATTTGCAAGGCGAAGAGCTTGAGGCTAATAAAATTTTAAAATTAAAATTAACGCCGCGCTTCAGTCCGGGCTATGGAGACGTGCCGCTTGAAGTATCGCAAGAAATTATAGAAGTGTTAAACGCTGATAAATATATTGGCCTGAGCATAACGCGCTCGGGGATGATGTCGCCGGTTAAATCTATTACAGCTTTCGCCGGAGTGGTTAACAATAATTTAAATTTTAATTTTAATTTTAATAAATGCGAGGCCTGCAATAATAATCAAAACTGCGAGTATAAAATATAGTAAAATCACTTTATAATTATCAATTATAGTCCCAACTGTAAGGTTAAGAGAGTACGGGCATGTACTCTCGAGTATGTCACGCAGGCTTTTGACAGTCGGCTTCTGTCAAAAGCGGGAGGTACACCCCTCCGACCTCTTCGAGGCACCTTGCAGGTTGAGAGGCAACAGTTTGCCTCGAGTATTTTAGACCATTCAGGTCTTTAATCCTTACAGGGTAGGCAATAGCATTTTTAAAGTATTTTAACTATTTACTGATTTTACATAAGTCAGCTGTTATCGGACAAGCCTATGCTATAATTTTTATGAATTTAAATTTAAAATTTAAGCAAAACGAGGGATTGACTTTGAATGAGTTCGATTTGTATAATGGCTCAGGGCTCAGGGCGAAACTATGCGCAAAAATTATTAAGCGTGATAATTCCGGCTTACAACACGGCAAAATTTTTGAATAAATGCGTCGAGAGCGTTGTAAATCAGACTTATAAAAATATTGAGATTATTATAGTTAATAACGGTTCGACTGACAACACGCCGCAAATCTGCGATGAATTAAAAGCTAAATATAATAATCGAAAGTTTAAAATTATAAATTTAAATCCCAATCAAGGCATCAACTGGGCGAGGCGGGACGGAGTAAAGGCAGCAAGCGGAGAGTATATCGCGTTTATTGACAGCGATGATTATTTAGAGCCTACAGCTTACGAGCAAACTATAAAAGTATTAGAAGAGCATGACTGTGACATGGCGCAGTTTGGAATAAAGCTCGTTGACCGCGACGGAAATTTAATAGAAAAATGGGAACGGCAGGACTTAATTTTTAATAACACAAGCGAGGCGTATAAATATTTATTTACAGATCGTTATCCTGCGTGGAATGTTTGGGATAAAGTTTATAAGCGCGAATTATTTAAAAATTTAGAATGGCCTAAGATCTCAGCACTTGAAGATTATTGTATGTCGGCGCAGCTCTTCGCGAAAGCGCAAAAATTTATTACGATAAATAAAAATTTTTATAACTGGCTTCAGCGTGATGACAGCACTATGCACAAGCCAGTAACTGAAGGCAAATTAGAAGACTCATTAATCGGCTCGGCTTTAGTTGTTGATCTAACTCAGCAAAAATTTCCGGCTCTCATGCCTGAAGTGTTGATTCGCAGGGCGGATTGTATATATGGTTTTTGTATATATATATTAAATGTTCCCAGTGCAAAGCAAGAAAAATTAAACTCTTTGGCAAAAACTTTTATGAGCGATTATAAACTCATGCGTTCAGAGCTTAAAGCGCAGCAGCGAGAACTTTACATAAAAGATATAAACGAAATACAAAAACTGCGTTTTCCCCGCAAGCGGCAAATTATAATATGGCTCATAGCGAACTGCCCGAACTTGTATAAAAATTATTTGAAATTAAGATTAAAAATTCATGACGTGACCGGAATTTAAAAATTTAAATTTTAAAAATATAAAGCCCGGGCGATTAAATTAAAATCTCCGGGCAAAATTTTAAATTTTAATTTAAGCTTTATTAATATTAGCTTGCTTAATGGCAGCTTGAACGATGCGCTCTACGTCCTCGAGTGTGACGGCAGGCTTAAATAAATTTTGAAGTGCCTTAACAACGGGCGAGAAAGTCAAGAATGCTAATATTAAAGCAAAGAAGCCAAAGCCCCAATAAATATTTGTCTCAACGTTATGAAGCCGCGTATCTACAGCGTCGAAACGTGAGTTAACCTGTGCAAATCTTGATTCAACCTGCGCAAATCTTGATTCAACCTGCGCAAATCTTGATTCAATCTTTTCAAATCTTACATCCAAGTCCGCGCGTAATTCCGTTAGCTTTTTGTCAATTAAAATCTCCATGCTATTAAACCGTTCGTCAATGCGCCGCATGTGAGCGTCAAATACATCCTGTCTCACATAATCCGAACCGTTCGGCCTTACTGCTCCGCTCTCAGTTTGATTAATATTTTCACCCTGCGCCATCTTTGCCGCCTCCTTTTCTTAAATTAAAATTAATATTAATAATATTTTATCACGCAATAAACTTATCGTCCGGCAGCTTGTCAATTCTAACGTCCGGCAAGTCCGGCAAATTATTATTTAAATTATCTTCAGGCTTGCTCTCGCTTGCAGACTGGGCAGAAAGTTCTTCGCCGTCCATGAGCTTTGCAAACTCATCGCCGTCTAAAACTTCACGCTCAAGCAAAATTTTAACGATCTTGTCCATTAAAGCCCTGCGCTCAGACAAAATTTCACGCGCGTTCAAATAGCACTTGTCTATAATAGCCTTGACTTCTTTGTCGATCTCGCTCGCTACGCCCTCGCTGTAATTTCTATCTTCGCTTATGTCGCGGCCTAAAAATATTTCTTCGCGCCTGTTGCCGAGTTTCACTAAGCCTAATTTGTCGCTCATGCCGAGCTCAGTTACCATTTGCCGTGCTATTTTCGTTGCGCGTTCTAAGTCGTTAGCTGCGCCGCTCGTCACGTCCTTAAATACTATCTCTTCAGCAGTGCGGCCGCTTAACAAAATAGTAATGCGGTTTAACAAGTCAGAGCGCGACATCAAAAATCTGTCTTCCTCCGGCACTTGCAGCGTGTAGCCTAATGCAGCGTGGCCTCTGGGAATTATAGAAATTTTGTGAACAGGATCGCTGTCCGGCAATACCCAAGCGACCATAGCGTGGCCGATCTCATGATACGCGATAATCTTCTTTTCCTTGTCGTTGATTAAACGGCTCTTGCGCTCCGGCCCGGCCATGACGCGCTCTATTCCCTCTTCAAGCTCGGCCATGCCGATTTTGTCTTTATTATGCCTTGCAGTTAATAAAGCCGCCTCGTTAATTAAATTCTCTAAGTCAGCTCCGACAAGCCCGGGCGTTCTACGCGCTAATATATTCGTGTTCACGTCATTATCAAACTGCTTATTGCGCATGTGAACTTTCAAAATTTCCTCGCGGCCTTTAACGTCCGGCCTGTCAACCGTGATGTGACGGTCAAATCTGCCCGGTCTTAACAACGCCGGATCTAAAATATCAGGCCTGTTAGTAGCTGCGATTAATATAGTAGAACTTGTGTCGTCGAAGCCGTCAAGCTCAACTAATAACTGGTTTAAAGTCTGCTCGCGCTCGTCATGGCCGCCGCCCAAGCCCGCGCCTCTGTGTCGGCCTACTGCGTCGATCTCGTCAATAAAAATTATGCACGGCTGAAATTTTTTAGCCTGATCAAATAAGTCTCGAACTCTCGCCGCGCCGACTCCGACAAACATTTCGACAAAGTCAGAGCCGCTCGTGCAGAAAAACGGCACGTCCGCCTCG
>JAFSNU010000426.1 GCA_017447325.1 Synergistaceae bacterium
ATAAAGTTGAAGATACTTTAAAATCTTTAATGAATATTGAGACGCGCGAGATGGGCGAAGCTTTAAGAATTTCGGACGTGTATGCGTGTCTTGATAATATCGAGGGCGTTGAACACGTCGAGCTTGAAAGTCCAAGCTCGACTATCGAAGCTGATAATAATGAATTATTAATTTTAGGCGAAATTAATTTTAGCTTTAAGATACAGGGGAGCGGTATGAATGGGAAGAATTTCTGATATAGTCCCGCCGCTGTACTTTCGAGGCAAAAATAATTTAAAGAAATTTCTTGATGCGCTCGATGTCGAAGTTGATTTAATAGAAAATAAAATTAAAAATTTGCCAAGTTTGATTGACGTTGACTCTTGTCCTGATGAATTACTGCCGTATTTAGCGGCCTTAACAGGCTGCCCATTAGTCGGCGATGATAATATTTTGCGGCGCAGACAGATTAGAAACTGGCCGCATTTATTAAAGCTTAAAGGCACACAGCGAAGTTTAAAATTATATTTAGAGAGCATCGGAGCAAGTCAAAATAAAATTATGACTTACTTTAGAGATGCCGAGGGCAAATATGTTGAAGAGAAGCCGGACGGCGAGCCCTTTATAGCTGACGACGGGCTATGGCGGAATATTCGAACGCATTATTTTGGACCTGAGATAGTCTGGAACGACCATGAGTATTTAAGATGGCAAGACTGGAATGAAGATTTAGAAGAGCGTATAGCATTTTGGATGAAAAACTTTAAGCCGTTTCATGCCGAGTTATTAAAATGGGAGAATATTATAAAAGAAAGCTCTAATTTAAATATTCAAGTCAGCACGGCAAATTTTATCTCGCCTTATTTAAAAATTGCTCCGGCAATCTTAAATTTTGCAAATGCGAAAAGTTTTATGAGCGTCAATACAGGCTTGTTTAGTTCTAAAATTCAAGTTATAAACTCTGCGCAGGGCTCAGGCGCAAAGAGCAGCGTTTATATTAAACACAGCACGGGGTTGTTCAACTCCAAAATAAATAAAATTAATAACGCGTTTAATAATCAGGCTAAAGCAAATTTAAATTTAAAAAATTTGACGGGTTTGTTTAATTCTAAAATTTATAAAGTTAAACAGGCTCAAAAAGATTTTAATTCTGCAAGCTTAAATATAAGCTCAGGCACTGCAAAATTCTGTTCTAAATTTTACAAGATTAATTGCTGTAATTTATAAAAATTTTTGGAAAGTAAGGTGATGGTCGTGGCGCAGTTCTGCGACATGATATTAACTAACGCTGGCCGAAATTTACTCGCAAAATGTATTAAAGGCAAACAGCTTAGATTTTCGCGGGCAATGGCTGGCGACGGCGTTATAGATGGTTACGAGACAATACCTAATCCGGAAACAGAGCGGGAGCAATATATTGAATTTATGAATACAGTTGCGGAGATGACTAATTTAGTCAGCCCGATACGCGAGATGGAAATTAGAGGCATAGAGACACCGCCGCAAATCGGAACAGCAACCAGCCTTGCGGCGTTGAGCATTTAAATCAGGAAACTTTATTAAGCAACGAGGGTTGCTCTATTGGATTTTTCTTTAACGAGATAGGGTTATTTGCAAAAGCCCCTGACACAGATGAAGAAGTTTTATACGGTTATTGTTCAGCCGGAAATAAAGGTGACTTCATGCCGGGACAAGGATTAAAGCCATGGGCATATGGCTTTAAATTGCGGTCTGCAAGACCGGCAAACGCTGTTAAATATTATTTTGATTTAGTTGTAGTAATCGGGCAAGCTGAGAGCGTCACGGCAATTTTCAGCGATGACCCGGCATCCGTTACGGTTGAAGAGTTAGACGACAGGCTTGATGATATTTTGAAATATATACAGACACAGAATGATTTACTGCAATATCAAATAGACTGCTTAGCTGTGAAGAATATTAAAGACAGCTTAGATAAAGCTGAAGCTGAGTTAAAAGGGGAGGCGTAATTAAATGAATTTTAAAGATACAGAATGGTATAGGACAGGGCGCGTGAATATTAGAAACGGCGCGGCAATAGTGACAGGCGTCGGGACTAACTGGCTTATAGCTGAAGTTAAAGCCGGAGATATTTTCACGTTGGACGGCTCACAGCTTTATGAAATAGCGAGCGTAACTTCAAGCACTGAATTAAATTTAAAAACTCGTTATCAAGGCGAGAGCGTCGAGGGATTTAAAGCCTGAATGGCTTTAAAATTGCGGTCTGCAAGCCCTGTCTTACGCAATTATCTTTCACACTCATGCCGTCATGCAGGCAGAAATAGCCACAAGACTTGAAACCGTGCTTGATAAATTAGAAAAATGCGGCTTAGTCACTCTTGAGATAACAGTTCCGGCTACGGGCTGGGTTAAAATTTTAGACGACACGACGGGCTACCCGTACCAAATTGATATTCAAAACGAAAATATAGACGATACGATGTTCCCGCAATTAATAGCCTTGCCGGAATATTACGAGATTGTTAAAAAAGCTCAGATTTACAGTAAGGGTGAGACTATTGACGGAGCTTTAAGAGTTAGAGCAAAGTCAATACCGGATAGCGAAATAAAAGCGCAGCTCACATTGCAGGGTGTAACGTTAACTATAAGCGGCGGCGGCAAGGTAATTTCCAGCGGCGATGTTGAAGCAGGTGACGGGCTGGCGTGGAGTGCAGACGGTAAGCTTGCGGTCAAAATCGGCAGCGGCTTGAAATTTAATGAGGACAGAGCAGTTGCCGCTGATACTCAGACAGTTATCACCGACGACGACATGCTTGACGAAGACGCAACAGAACAGGATTTAAAAAATATTTTGCTCTCAGAAAGCAATTAGCCGCAACAACAAATTACGAATGTAACGGTCAGCCATAGGCTGATGCAGAAAAATACACTTTATATTTTTAGGAGGGATTTTTATTATGGCAAATCGTAACATCAGCATCAAAACTACGGCGGAGCGTCTGGCTGCTCTGCTTAACAGTTATTACGCGAAGAAGTCAGAAGTAGTCAACAGCCTTAGTGCTGTTGCTAACAAGGGTATTGAGATCGGCGGCACGGCCACTAATCCGACCGTCGGCATTCAGCTCTCAGTTCAGGAGGGCAACGGCCTTAGCTTTGTCACTGAAGAGGGCAAGCAGGGACTGTTCGCGCATCAGGCGGCTGTAAGTGTTATCCAGAAAACGACGC
>JAFSNU010000427.1 GCA_017447325.1 Synergistaceae bacterium
GATTAAAGGCGCAGCGGCAAGCCCGGACTCTTTCTCTATATCTTTAAGCCTAAGCACTGAGAATAGAGTTAATAATATTCCGTGGTTTGATATTTTATTAATGCTCGCGGGAGCTGTGCCGTTTCTATATTTCGCATGGAACGCCGAGTCTATAATTAAAGTTGCGTTAAAGATCACAAGCCCTAAAAATCCGGATTATGCTGTTAATATAACTATGGCTTTAATGGCTATATTATCGCTCATGGAACTTTGCAGACGCTGCGTCGGCATTCCGATTTTGTGCGTCGTTGGCGTGTTATTATTCTATGCTTTATCTACAGTGAGATTCGGCAAAGTCGTTTACGATTTATATTATTCGACCGGCGACGGTCTGCGCAGCACGCCTATCGAAGTATGCGCGAAATATATAGTCGTGTTTATAATCTTCGGCGCGTTCCTCGAGCGCACGGGAATTTCAGCGTTCTTTATTAACTTAGCTAATGCAGTGGCCGGAGCTTCAGCAGGCGGCCCGGCAAAAGTTGCGGTTATCTCTTCAGCATTATGCGGAATGGTGTCCGGCTCGTCCGTCGGCAACACAGTTACAACCGGATCAATCACAATTCCAATGATGAAGCGCACAGGATACAGGCCTGAGTTCGCCGGAGCAGTCGAGGCGGCGGCGTCAACGGGCGGTCAGATCATGCCGCCTATCATGGGAGCTGCGGCATTCTTAATGGCTGAGTACATGGGAATTCCGTATGCTCAGGTCGCGCTTAAAGCTATATTGCCGGCCGTGTTATATTTCGCAGGAATTTATATCGCCGTGCATCTTGAGGCTAAAAAGTTGGGGCTTAAAGGCATTCCGCGCGAAGAATTGCCGCGCTTTATAACTTTTATTCCTAAATTATATTTATTGCTGCCGCTTATAGTCTTAGTCGTGATGGTCTCGACGAACATGTACACAATGCAGTTCTCGGCTGCTGTAGCAATAGGCATCGCTATATTAGCGGGACTTATTAACAAAGACGAGCGGATTACTTTCACTAAATTTATTGACGCTCTTGAAGCCGGCGGCAAAGGCACTGTCACGGTCGCTGTCGCCTGCGCTATGGCCGGTTTAGTTGCTGGCTGTATAACTTCAACGGGCCTTGCGTCAGAATTAATCAGCATGGTCGTAAATATTTCCGGCGGACACGCGTTTATTGCGTTAATATTAACTATGATCTGCTGCATAATTTTAGGCATGGGCGTGCCGACTACTGCGAATTACTGCATCATGGCCGCGACCTGTGCGCCGATCTTAATGGCTCCTGCAATAGGCATTCCGAAAATCTGCGCGCATTTCTTTGTGTTCTATTTCGGAATAGTCGCAGATATAACTCCGCCGGTTGCTCTTGCTGCTTATGCCGGCTCTGCAATCGCTAAAGCTTCGCCTATGCGCACTGCCTTTAACGCAACAAGATTAGCAATCGCTGCGTTTATAGTGCCGTATATCTTCGCGTTCACTCCGGCGATGCTGTTTGAAAATTTAACGCCGATTATTAATATCGTGAACGCCGGGCCAGTTTTAACTAACATATTAATCTGCCTTGAAGTGGCAGTTATATGTATTACGGCCTTGCTCGGAATTTTCGGAGTTGCGGCGGCTTTAAACGGCTATTTATTTAAAGATTTAAATATAATATTTAGAATTATAATGGCGGCGGGCGGCCTTTGCATGATGATACCGGGAAGCATGACGGACTTAATCGGTTTAATTTTATTGGGCGCTGTCTGTGCGCTGCAATATTTAAGCGCCAAGCCTAAAGCTTAAAGCTTAAATTAAAAAACTTCCCCGTTCATTAATTATAATTTAGCGGGGAAGTTTAGTTTTAATTTTATTTATATTTACGCCTTAATCTTAATATAAATCTTATTAATATTATCGTAAGCTTCGTACGACCAGCGCAGCTCCTCCGACGCGCTCTTCAGCATATTAAGCGACAGCTCGTCAGCCTGCTCTAATATATTCAGCTCCGCGCCCGCGTAATTCACATTCATGATAACGCCCTGCTGCTCCGCGTACTCTATCACAATATCAATTTGCGGCTCTTCAAGATAATTAATTAAATTCTGCTGGACTAATTCTTCAAACGCAAGCATGACGCGCCGGCTCTCCAAGCTCGAAATTTGATTTTTAACGCAGTACTGCTCAATATCGCTCCCGCATTTAATAAAATCATAATTCTTATTTAAAATATTAAGCTCAAGAACTTTAAGCCGCTTAATAAATCTCCGCGTCCTCTCGCGCTTAGGCTCATTAAAAATTTGTTCGGGCGTGCCGTCCTCGTATATGCCGCCCTCATCCATGTAGAAAACGCGCGTGCTGATAGCTTTAGCAAAGTTCATCTCGTGCGTGACAATAATTAAAGTCTTGTCCTTGCTCTTCGCAAGCTCGCGAATAACGGCCTGAACCTCGCCGACCATAGTCGGGTCTAATGCGCTCGTAGGCTCGTCAAATAAAATTATGTCCGGGTTCATAGCTAAAGTACGCGCTATTGCGATACGCTGCTTTTGTCCGCCGCTTAACTCGTCAGGGTAGTTTAACGCCTTCTCAGCAAGTCCGACGGTCTTCAATAATTTCATGCCGTTTTCATAAGCGTCATGTTTGCTCACGCCCAATAAGTCCATCGGCGCAAGCATAATATTCTCTATCACAGTCAAGTGGCCGAACAAATTAAAATTCTGGAACACCATGCCCATCTTCTGCCGAACTTTGCCCAAATCCTTTTCCTTTAAGCTCGTAATCTCCAAATCATCAAGATAGATTTTGCCGCCGGTTGGCCGCTCTAATAAATTCAAGCATCTTAACAAAGTGCTTTTGCCGGTTCCAGACGGCCCTATCACAGAGATAATCTCTCCGTCGTTTATGTCAACATTTACATCATTTAACGGCGTCACGTTCGCGTACTCTTTAACCAAATTTCTAATCTTAATCATGACTAATCACCTCTAACCCAAAACCTAAAATCTCTTCCGGCGTTCTGTTCTTATAATCAAGCTTATTCTGCAAATATTTAATAATTATAAATATCACAAATTCTAAAACAAAATATATTAACGTTATAGCGATTAACGGGAAGAACGGCTCGTAAGTTCTCGCGCGTATGACGTCGCCGATTTTCGTCAAATCCATGACTGCAATATAGCCGACAATAGCCGTTCCCTTAAGCATAGTTATAATCTCTCCGCAATACGCATTAAATACATGCGGCAAGGCCTGCGGCAATATAATTTTAAAGAAAGTCTTCAGCTCAGAATAGCCCAGCGCATAAGCCGCTTCGTACTGCCCTTTGTCCACCGCGCCGACTCCGATCTTTAATAAGCCGTAAACGCCCGCGCTCAGAGTCAAAGTGAACGCTATTACAGCCGTGAACACGCCGCTTATTGAAAGTTTGCCGAAGATAATATAATACAAAATCATTAATAACACTACCATCGGCGTTCCCTGTATAAATCCAAAGAATAATTTTACAAGCTTATATTCACGCTTGCGGCAGATTAAGAATATAACAAAGCCTAAAGCCGTTCCGAACACGCAGGCCAGACAAGTAATTAATACAGTAATTAAAACTCCGTCGATAAATAATCAATAACGCCCTTCGCGTATAAAAGTCTTGTTAAAGCTTGCTTTAATTTCATCCCAGAAAGTACTTTCAGCTTGAGCTTCAGCTTGAGCTTCAGCTTTAACTTCAGCTTCAGCTTGAGCTTCAGCTTTAACTTCAGCTTTAACTTCAGCTTTAGCTCTAACGCCTAAGACAAACTCAGCCGGATAATGCTCAATAAAATTCATTGACTGTCTGCGCTCCGGCGAGACTATTATAGAACCCGCGCCCAAGTCAGCCTTGCCGCTCGTCACATAAGCCTGCACAGCCGCCAAGTCCATATTTATAAATTTCACGTGAACGTCAAGCTCTTTTGCGATTAATAATATAATCTCTATGTCAAAGCCGGCCGCCTCGCCTTGAGAGCTAAGATAGCTCATCGGCTCGAGCGTATCGCACACAGCCGCAGTCACTGTTCCGTTCTTGCCGGGCCAGTCCTGTTTAATTAAAGTTTTAACGCTCTCGTCCGCGCCGGTCCACTTGTCCCAGGCTGCTTGAATTTTAGCC
>JAFSNU010000428.1 GCA_017447325.1 Synergistaceae bacterium
AATAGCCCCAGCAGTTGTGAGTAGCGTTCTTGTGATTTAATTTAACCTGCTTTATAATCTCGCGGGCTTGTTCGTCAGTAAAGCACGGCTCGGCATGAGCTATAAATCTCGAGCGTAAAATTTTTATCTCAAAATCTTCGCAAGCGATACACTTCTCCGTCACTGCGTGACACCTCCCCTTACAGGGGCGGCAAGTATCGTCCGCCTTGCAAGATTGGAAGAGTACGGACATGTACTCTTGAGTATCACGAAGTTATAGAGGCTGTTAATTTTTAAATCTTGTCCCATGCCTCTTTAATTCGTTTATAAGTATTCTCGATTGCATCAGACAAAACTCTTGCGTCGGCAAGCACCGGCATAAAATTATTGTCGCCCGTCCAGCGCGGCACTATGTGAACATGCAAATGACCGGCCACGCCCGCGCCCGCCGGTTCGCCCAAGTTCATGCCGATATTAAAGCCCTGCGGATTCATGACGTGCTTTAAAACTTTTACGGCTTTCGAAGTTAAATTAAAGATCTCGAGTGCTTCGTCAGGGCTCAAGCTCTCAAACTGATTAGTATGTCTGAATGGAATGACCATCATGTGGCCTGCTGTGTACGGATATAAATTCATAATCACAAAAGCTTTATCGCCGCGATGAACGATAAAATGTTCGCTGTCTTTATTATCAGCCGGTGCATTGCAGAAAACGCAGCCCGCGTCCTTAGGCTTGGGCGCCTCGATGTAAGACATCCGCCACGTCGCATATAACAAATCGTTCTTCATAATTAAAACGCTCCTTGAAATCAAAATTAAAATTAAAAATTAAAAATTTTAAAAAATTTTAATTAAATTAAATTGCAAGAAATTAAATTTATTATATAATAAACAAAATCGCGCGAAGGGTAGTAAATTTTTTTTGTTTCATGTTTAGCACTGGAGGTAGTATTGTATGGAGAAACAAAGACAAATGATTTATGGTGTTGACGAGAGGCCGCCGTTTTTAATAATGTTGTTATCAGGAGCGCAGCATGTATTAACATTATTCGGCGCGACGACGTTAGTTCCTTTATTAGTAGGCCCCGCAATGGGAATGGACACACTTCAAGTAGCTCAATTAATTTCATGCGTTTATCTCGGAATGGGAATTGCAACTTTAATTCAAACAAATCAAAAGCTTGGCTCAGGACTTCCAATCGTTCAAGGGTCAAGCTTTAGTTTTATCCCGTCATTTACGACTATCGCAGGAATGTATGCGGCGCAGGGCCCGGATGTTTCTATGCAATATATAGGCGGCGGCCTGATAGTCGGCGGAATTATTTTAGCTTTAATAGGCTACAGCAAAGTCGTCGGAGCAATACGCAAAGTTATTACGCCGGTCGTCACAGGTCCGGTTATAATGGCGATAGGCTTCACGCTCGCGGACACGGCTGTATCAGGCAACGCTGCGAAATATTGGCCGGTCTCGCTCGGAGTTGTGATATTAATATTTTTGTTCAGCTTAGTAATTAAGAATAAATATATTAATATTTTCGCAATCTTAGCTTCGATAGTCGCAGTCTATTGCGTGTGCCTGGCGTTAAGCATGAACGGAACGTTTGACGTGTCGCATCCTGCTTATATAGACTTGGACAAAGTGACGCAGGCTCCGTGGCTTCGCGACTTAAGCACTGTAGTTATTCCCTGGGGAATGCCGAAGTTCAGCATCGCCGCAGTCACAGCGTTAATAGCCGGATTCTTTGCAGTCATGATTGAAAGTATAGGCGACTATCATTCAGTGAGCTACGCTGCTGGCCTTAAAGACCCGGACGGCGACACGATAAGCAGGGGCATCGGCGCGGAAGGAATCAGCTGCGCAGTCTCCGGCATGTTAGGCAGCGTCGGCACAACGAGCTACACTGAAAATATAGGCTTAATCGGCTTAACGGGCGTTGCCTCACGCTGGGTCGTGAGAACCGGAGCTGTGATATTAATATTAATGAGCTTTATCGGCAAGCTCGGCGCATTAATCGCGACAATGCCCTCGCCAATAATCGGCGGCGCTTATATAGCCCTGTTCGGAACGATCGGCGCAATGGGAATTCAAGTTTTGTTAAGGGCCGACATGCACAGCCAGCGCAATATATTAATCGTCGGCTTCGCGTTCTTAATGGCTCTCGGCCTGCCCGGCTGGGTCAGCAATAACCGCGAAATATTTATCAGCGAGAACGGCAGCGCGTTCATGACGGCGATCGGCGAGATGCTCTGGGCACTGCTCAAAACTCCCATGGCAGTTGCGGGAATTTGCGCGGCAATCTGCGACAGCTTAATCCCCGGCACTCCTGAGGAGCGCGGCATCGCGTAAATAATTTATTAAAATTTAAATTAAATTTTGCCCCGGGCTTAAATTTAAACTTAAAGCTCGGGGCGATTTATTTTCAAAATTTTTGTTATATAATTAATAAAGCTATAGACTTAATCTTGCGGAGAAAGTTTAGCCAAGTATCGAGACTGTTGCATACCCGCCCGCGACGGCGACGTATTGCGGCAGTTTTATTTTGCAAAATTAAAGTTATGAATTTGTGATAGAATATTAAATCAGAAGGGGCTCGGGTAAGATACAGGGGCTTACAATACAACGGGGAGTCCGCTCTGTGGGAAGAAGGTGTTTGTTTTTGGCTCGACGCAAGAACACCGGAAAGAAACAGCGGCGAAACTTCTTCCGCAAAATTAAGTCAATCGCCGCTGTGATCTTTTTACTGACGCAATTCGTCCTAGCAGTCCTCGAAATCCTCAAACTGCTGCAAGACCTACTCGGTTAGACCGGGTGTAACAAATCTAAAAATAGGGTTACAGCTCCCCTTCACGCTGTCCCTATTGTATCACAAAATTAAAAATAATTCATAAAATAAATAAAATCCCCGCCGAGCTTCGAACTCAGCGGGGCAATTTTATATTATATCTTTATCCCTAATGCTGCTACCCTGTAAGAGTAGGTGTCACAACGTGACGCAGGGGTGGATTATATTTTAACTTACTGGAGCAAGCTCAAGACCTGCTGCGGAAGCTGGTTAGCCTGCGCGAGCATACTCGTTCCGGACTGGTTGAGGATCTGGAGCTTGACGAACTCCATCATCTCTTTCGCCATGTCGGCATCTCTAATTCTGCTCTCGGCGGCCGTTAAGTTCGTTGACGTCGTGCTCAGGTTCTCGCTCGTCCACTCAAGGGCGTTCTGGTACGCTCCGATCTTCGCGCGCTGTCTCGATACAGTCGTGATGGCCGCGTCAAGATCGCCCACTGCTTTCATAGCTGATGCTCGGGTTGTGACGTTCACGCCGGTAATTCCTAACGAGTCTGCGGACATGTTGCCGATGTCGATAGCCATATCCTCGCCCTCGTTCGCGCCCGTCTGGAAGACCGTGCTGCTGTCCGTAAGGTGAATGACTGCCTCATAGCCGCCGGCTGACTGTAAAATAAAGTTCTTGTCGGACTCGCTCCACGTCGCTTTGATGTCGGCTAACGCGTCGAACTCAAGGTCAACGTTCTCGTGGAGTACGCCGATTAATTTATTGCCCGTGACGGTGACACCGGTCGCAATGGCCGCACCGGTATGCGCGTCATAGAGGGATGCCGTGAAACTCGTCTCGCTGCTCTTGCTGACAACGTTGGTCGCGAATGCATTAATAAAGTCCTCGTCGCCGGAGAATGTTAATGAGCCGGCAGTACCCGGGATTATCGAACGGATTAAGAACGTTCCCTGAACTGTCTCGAAGCCGCTGTTTTCAGGCTCTTCAACGAACGTTACGAATTTATTCGCATTGTCAGAGACGTACTGTCCCTGGCCTAAGTCGTTGGCTATCGCATTGTTTAATTTATTCTTCAGGTCGTTGATCGTGTCGGTCGCGTAAAGCGTCACCTTCGCGCTCTTGCCGTCGCCCTGAGTGATCGTGATGGTCTGCGGATCCTCAAGCATGAACACGCCGTTCGCGTTCCAGAACTTGTCGAGGTCTCTAAGGCACGTATCGCCGGTCGCGATCTTGCCGATGTATGCCGACGTAAATGACGCGAGCGTGTCGCCGTGGTTCATGTTGTCAACGTCAAAATCACCGTTCGTCGTTAATACTATATCGCCCTCGTAAACTTTGCCGTTGTCAGAATTTAAATAATAGTTGCGGAAGTGAACTTCGCGGTTCTGAACCTTTTTTGAGCTGAGGTTGAACTGCAAGTCCTCGAGCGTTACGGGGGCTTCCGTGGTGCTGTCTCCGTCCGCCCAAGTGTCCGGCCATTGTCCGTCAAGCGTGCCGGCGATCTTAACTGTTAAGTCCGACTCTATCGCAGAACTGTCCGCAGCAGTTGCGCCCTGTCCCACGATGTTGACAACAAACTTATCGCCTGACTCAAAGCTGCTTGCAAGGGCTGATGCCTTTAAGTTCATCGTGAAATTGGCTTCATCCTCGCCGAGCAGCGAGCCAAGGTCAAACGATGAACCGTCGTCTCCAGTGGTGCTGTCGCCCTGAGTTAAGATGATATTATCAAGCG
>JAFSNU010000429.1 GCA_017447325.1 Synergistaceae bacterium
AACTAAAATTTACAAATTATACCGGCTTTGAAACGCCTATTATGTCAGTTATGCGCACTCCAAAATTTTCGTCAATAACTACAACTTCGCCGCGCGCGATTAACTTTCCGTTCACTAAAATATCAACCGGCTCGCCTGCCATTTTGTCAAGCTCTATTACCGAGCCGTTAGTCAAAGCAAGAATTTCTGAAACGCTCTTGCGCGTCTTGCCCAACTCCACAGTCACTCTAACGGGAATGTCGGCGATCATGTCGATCGGACTCGACGCTCCCGCAGCTCCGCCGCCTCCTAACGGCTGAAACGCCGCAGGTCTAACATCAACTGGAGCAGACGATGCTCCGCCGCCTCCGAAGTTCATAGCCGGAGCTCCCATTGAGGCTGGAGATCCGGCAGGATTATTATTTGCATCTGAAGCCTCCTTGATTGCTCTTGCCAGATTACGCGCTCCCTCAAGCGAAAGAGCCGTCCACATTTTAAATGCGTTAAGCCCCTCGATTTTTACACTCGCAGGGCTTACCCATAACTTAGTGTCGGGCGTCATCGAAGCTAATGCAAGCCACTCGCCCTCGCCCAACGCCGAAATTATATTCTCAGGCACTAACTTGCGTTTATTTAACAAGCCGCTGATGCTCGTGAAGGCCGAACCTACCATCTGGCTTATGCCCTCTTGAGCTGCGTTTAAATATAAATCGCTCGGCTCCGGCAGGTCTTTGCCCTCGCCGCCCATCATTATATCTGCAAGCGTTAAAGCACCGTTCTGCTCTATTAAAATAGTCAACGGAATATCGTCAAGTCCGCCGAACGTTGCCGAAAATATAAACGGCGGCGTCTCAGCCGGAAGAGACTTTCTAAAATCCTCTTGATTTAAAATTTCAGTCCCCTGACGGTCAACTTCAACGTTCTTGCCCGACAGCATAGATACAACGCTTTTCTCAGAGTCTGCAAAAAATTCGGCGACTTGATTTAATTTTTCTTCGTCAGAGCTCGAGAGTTCAGAGCCGTCGTCATCGCCCATGTCCCCGCCGCCGGAAAGCAGCGCAGCTATTTCATCACTGCTTAAAAGATCGTCCATTTATAACGCTCACTCTCCCTCTTGTGACGCAGCAGCCGCTAAAATTTGATCGGCCTTGCCAAGTCCCAAGACTTTAGTTAATTCTACTGCCATATGATTATTAACAGTCCCGGGCTTCGCCATAAATCTTATCTGGTTGCCGACCCTTATCGAAATATCGCTGTCTTTCTTCTCGTCTAATTTTATAACATCGCCGGGCTGGAGCGCATATACATCCGACAAACTCAAAATAGTATGGCCTAACTCCATAGCAAGCGGAATTTTAACCTGCTTTAACGACGAGATTAAATTAATCTGCTCTTCCTCGTCCTTCTTGTGGCTTGTCGAAGCGAACCACTGCTGCGATGACAGCCTGTCGATAATAGGCTCCATTAAGAAATACGGGAAGCATAAATTTAACGTGCCTTCTATCTCGCCGACTTTTAAGGCCATTATAACTACAAGCACCATGTCGCTCGGCGAGCAGATCTGCACAAAGAACGGGTTGCTCTCCATGCTCTCAAATCTAAATCTCACGTCAACGACAGTACTCCAGCTGTCTTCAAGCAACTCAAGCACGCGCATTAACACGCGCTCGATTACAGTCTTTTCTATATCCGTAAGCTCGCGGATCTTTCCCGAGAAATCGCCGCGGCCGCCTAACATTCTGTCTATTATTCCAAATACCAAATGCGGCGTGATCTCAACGAGCATGTTTCCGTCAAACGGATGCATCTCGACCAAGCCTATTACAGTCGGCTGAACCATATAACTTACAAATTCTTCATAAGCAAGCTGCTCAACCGACGAGACGTCCGACGCTACGATAGACCTGATTAAAGTTGACATGACAGTCGTAATTTGCCGCGCAAAGGCCTCGTGTATCATCTGAATTGCGCGTATCTGGTCTTTGCTGAATTTATCAGGACGCTTAAAGTCGTAAACTTTAAGCTTTGCATACTCGTCTATTTTATTTTCGTCAGTCAGCGTCGATATGTCAGTGCCGCTGTTGAGAGCGTTCAGAAGCGCATCTATGTCGCTCTGAGATAAAACATCAGGAGCCAGAGCATCTCACCTGCCTTAATCTTAAAAATTTTTAAATTTATTTTAAATTTTTTATATTTTATATTTTATTTTACTGAACTACTATTGACTCAAATAAAACTTGGACTATAGGTGCTTCGCCGCCGAAGTCCGGCAATATTGCATTAAGCGCGCGCTTAATATCTCCGGCAAACTGCAGCGTACCTTCCGCGCTGTTTAAATCATCATAAACTTTATCTTTCACAAGCAAAAATATTTCGTTTCTAATTCTCACAAGCCAGCCGGCGTTCTGCAGCAACGCGCTCGCTTCTTCTTTATTAATTAACTCGAGCGAGAGCGTGAAGCTTATTACATGACGGCCAGCTCCGGCCAAATTGCTTGTGAACTCGCCTATAGAAACTATTGGCCCGGGCTCAGCTATCTCGCGTCCGCCTTTAACATTGCCTGACGTCTCGCCCTGAGGTGCTAATTTCTGGCCAAGCAAAAGGCCGCCGCCAAATCCCGCTCCGAACATTACAAGTCCAACAATTAAAAATACTATAATACGCTTCATGATCTAAAATTCACGCCTTCAGCCCCTTAAATTTTTAATTTAATAATTTATAAACTTAACGCAAAATATTTAAAATTAAATTTTATTTTTAAAATTAATAAAATTAACTCGCGAACACTCGCACAATAAATTTTAACGCTTTAAAATTAAAAGCTCTAACGCTTAGGATACTCAGATAAAAAAACAAGTTCAACGCGCCTGTTCAAAGCCTGATGCTCCGGCGAGTCATTAGGCACGACCGGCTGACTTGAGCCGAAGCCCACGGCCTGAATTTTCACCGGATCAAATCTGCCTACCCGTTCAAAATACGACGCGACCGCCGCAGCTCTCATCGAAGACAAGCCCCAATTATCACGATACAAGCCGCCTCTCATAGGCGCTGAGTCAGTATGTCCCTCGACTGCAACAGCCGGAACTTTATCGCGCGTTAATTCCGCAATTTTATATAAAGCTCGCTGACCCTCAGGCCTTATCTCCGCGCTGCCTGACGCGAATAAAAATTGATCTGAAATAGACACGGCGACGCCGCGCTGATTAATCGTAACTTGAATAGACTTTTCAAGTCCTTCTGACCGCAAAAAACTATTTATAGTATAAGCTACATGACGAGTGTCAAGCTCGACATGCGGCGACGATCCAGGACTGCGCTGTGTCTCCGCGCCTTGACGGGTCTCCTGCGCTTCCTCGCTCGTCTCGCCTCCGCGCAGCACTCCTAAAGAGCCTCTAAGCGAAATTAAAGCTTTCTGGAATTTTTGAGAGTCAACGCTCGACATTGCGAATAATAATATAAAGAAACACAAAATCAGCGTGACCATGTCGCCGTACGTTCCCATGTAGAACGGTGCGCTTAATCCCGGCTCTTCAGGCTTCTTCTGGCGAGCCATTACGCATTCTCCTCCTGCTCAAACGCAAGGCGCATCTTCGGCGGCAAGAATACTTTCAATTTTTCTTCAACTATTCTGGGGTTCTCTCCGGCTTGTATAGCTAAAATTCCCTCGACCATCAGCTCCATGCCTTTGACTTCCTGAGCAGATCTCGCGGCAAGCTTTTTGCTGCACGGGATTGCAAACATGTTCGCAAGCATTGAGCCGTACATCGTCGTGATAAGAGCGACGGCCATACCGGGGCCTAACGCGCTGACGTCCTGCAGGTTTCCTAACATTGCTATAAGACCTATTAACGTTCCTATCATTCCGAACGACGGTCCGAATTCCGCAAGCGTGTCAAACATGGATTTATTTGCTGAATGCCTGTCTTCAAAAACTCCGATCTCAGTGTCCAAAATCGCGCGGACTAATTCGGGATCAGTGCCGTCAACTACAAGCTGAATAGATTTTTTTAAGAATACGTTGTCGAGCTCCGCAACGTCGCCCTCAAGAGCTAATAAGCCTTCGCGGCGAGCCTTCTCGGCAAAGCTGACTATCATCTGCACCATTCCGACTAAATCAATCTGCTTCGTGAAAAATACGCTTTTAAAACTTCCGCCGACTGCCTTTAATCTGTCCGACGGATTAGAGATAATAGTCGCTCCGATAGCTCCGCCCAGCGTGATCATTATTGACGGTACGTCAATGTAAGCTCCGAAGTTGCCGCCCGAAGCCATCGACGCAAGAACCAAAATCCACGTTATTAAAAAGCCAATAACACTCGTTAAATCCAAACTCAATTCACCCCTAAATCTGCGCTCTTGTCATATCCGCAGGAGTCCGAGAACTCTTCGGCGGAGTTTGCGACTATACAAGTATAACCCGCGCTCTTTCTGAACGCTAAAATTTTATCACATATCTCGCTCATTTTCTCAAGAACTATATATCTATGTCCGTTCAACAGCCTTATCACAGTGTCAGGCGTGACGTCTATAGTCTCGATCATGTCCGAGTTCAGCAAAAATAATTCGCCGTTCAGACGATGCAGCTCTATCATTTTTATATACTATCCCTCTTAAATTAAAATTTTAATTTAAAATTTCACTTTATATTTTAAACATATTTTCTAAAAATTTTAAATAAATTTTTAATTAAATTTAAATTAATTTAAAAAATTTTCACGCAGCTTATAAAAATTTTATTCGCGCTTGGCTCTGCTGTTAAAAATTTTAAATTTAAAAATCTTTTACATGTTTAAATATAAATAAAATTTAATTTTAAAAATTTATAGCAAATAAAAAATGCCCCGCGTTAAATTTTAAATTTTAATTTTTAAAATTTGCGCGAGGCATTAAATCTTTATATTTATAAATAAAAAAATGGAGCGGAAGACGGGATTTGAACCCGCGACCCCAACCTTGGCAAGGTTGTGCTCTACCCCTGAGCTACTTCCGCTTGTTAATATTAATATTATTTAAGTTACATGGTGGCGGGACCCAGAGTTGAACTGGGGAC
>JAFSNU010000430.1 GCA_017447325.1 Synergistaceae bacterium
CTGCTCCGGTTCTTCTTCGGAAATTTCAACAAGCTCTACGGCTTCAAGCGTCGGCTCGTCGGCTTCAACTTCATCAACTTTAATTTCAGTTTCATCCTCAAGCTCAGGCGCGGCCTCCGGCGCTTGCACTTGCACAGGCTCTAAGTCTTGTTCCTGCTCCGGTTCTTCTTCGGAAATTTCAACAAGCTCTACGGCTTCAAGCGTCGGCTCGTCGGCTTCAACTTCATCAACTTTAATTTCAGTTTCAGCCTCAAGCTCAGGCGCGGCCTCCAGCTCTTGCAGTTGCACAGGCTCAAACTCTTGCGGCTGCTCCTGCTCTTCTTCTGCGACTTCTTCAAGCTTTGCAACTTCAAGCGTCGGCTCATCCGGTTGCTCATCTTCAACTTTAATATCAGTTTCAGTCTCAAGCTCAGGCGTGGCCTCCGGCTGTTGCAGTTGCTCAAGTTCTAACTCTTGCGGTTGCTCCGGAACTTCTTCCGTGACTTCTTCAAGCTCTGTCGTCTCAACTTCAGGCGTCGGCTCTTCGGCTTCCGGCTCGGCTTCAACTTCATCAACTTTAATTTCAGTTTTAGTTTCAGACTCAAGCTCAGGCGCGGCCTCCGGCTCTTGATTTACAGCCTCTAAAGTATCAGGCACGGACTCGTGAATAACTTCTTCATTTATTAATACGTCCTGCTGATCGGCCGCTTCCTCGATAGCACTCTCCAATACGCCTTTCGAGTGCCGAGGCTTCATGTGCGGCAACCCCCGTCCGCGGCGAGGCAGCATCGCAAACAACGCGTTGGCAAGCGATACATGCTTGACGTTCTGCGCTCGCTTGAACTTCTGCTGCTCCGTCTTGCGCTCTTTCAAATGCGCTTCAGCGTCGTTTTGAGAGTGGACCGCCCCCGATACAGCAGTATTCAAGCCAGATTGCTCAGGCTTGCTGTTCATATTCTCTCCCTGTACGTTAATTAACATAATCCACCCTCCATAAATCTTTTACGCTCCAAACGCCTTTGTCATAACCTCGTTTAATCTCTTCACAAACGAGGCCGGTTCCGCCAGCACTGCGCCCTCTAAGATCAGCGACTGGTCATAAAGTATCTCAAGCAAATTTATAAACTGCTCGTCCTTGCTCTCAGCCATGTCCATTAATTTCTTGACTAACGGATGCTTTATATTCAGCTCCAAAATTCTCTTCTGCGGCGGCGGGTTCTGCCCCATTGCCCGCAAGACCTGCTCCATTTGGAACAAGCCGTTCGACGACTCGCGCAAACAAGCCGGAGAGTCTGTCATGCTCAACGACGGCCTTACGTCCTCTAACTTCTCGCCCATGGCCGCCATCGCCTGATCTTTCACCGGCGCAAATTTAGCTTCAACTTCTTTCAGCTCAGCCTCAGCCGCGCTCTTCTCGTCGTCAGTCTGAACGTTCACAGAGTCCAAACTTATATTTAATAACTTTAAATTATCTTCGCCCAACGCGTCAGCTGTATTAACTAAAATTACTTCGTCAACAGCGTCGCTCATTAACAACACTTCATAGCCCTTGGCTTTAAACGCCTCGAGCTTAGGCGACGACTTCAACGCCGCCAAATCACGTCCGGCGAGGCAGTATATGCCCGCTTGATCCGGCTTCATTCTTGACTTATATTCAGCTATCGAAGTCCAGCCGTCGCTATTAGTCGTGTTAAATAAAGCTAACTCTAAAATAGTTTTAGCGTGTTCCGAGTCTTGAATTACGCCCCATTTAAAAATTTGCCTGAACGAGTTCCAAAACTTTTCGTACTTAGCTCTATCATTCTCGAGCAGCTTCTTTAACTCGTTAAAAATTTTGCGTTGAGCGCTGCGCTTTATAACTCGTATAATCGGCTCGTCCTGCAAAATTTCACGCGATAAATTTAAAGACAAATCATCCGAGTCAATAACGCCCCGAATAAATCTCATATACTCCGGAATTAAGTCCTTGCAGTCGTTCATTATGAACACTCTGTTAATATAAAGGCTTATTCCGCCGAAGTTCGGATCAACGACCAAATCAAACGGAGCTTCGGACGGGATAAATAATAATCCCTTAAAGCTCGTCGCGCCCTCGGCATTTAATCTTATATGCGCCAGCGGCTCTTTCCAGTCGTGCGTCAAGTGACGATAAAATTCGTTGTACTCTTCCGGTTTGACTTCGCTGTCAGGCCTGATCCAAATCGCCTTTTGCGAATTAATAGTCTCGTCTTGAATTACTTCTTTGTCATCTTTATGACGCGTCACCGGCATTACTATCGGCCACGCTATAAAGTCAGAATATTTTGAAATTAAATCTCTAACAGTCCACTCGTCCGTGTAATCTTTAGTAATAACTTCATGATCAACGGGCTTTAAATATAAAACTATAGTCGTTCCGCATTCATCGCGCGACGCGTCATCGTCAAGCGTATATTCACCGCCGCCGTCAGACTTAAACAAACAAGATTTGCTCTCGCCTAACTTGCGGCTCAACACTTCGACTTTGTCAGCGACCATGAACGCCGAGTAAAATCCAACTCCAAACTGTCCGATTAAATTTTCTTGATTATTATTATCCTCGCTCTTGGCCGCAGCTAAAAATTCTTTAGTTCCGGACTTCGCGATAGTTCCTAAATATTTTCCTAATTCATCGCGCGTCATTCCTATTCCATTGTCTGAAATAGTCAGCGTGCGCTTGTCTTTATCTCTTATAATTCTAATTTCAGGCTTGAAGTCGGCAAGCTCAGAATTTTTTAATTTCTCAATGCGTCTCTTGTCCAAAGCGTCCGACGCGTTAGAAATTAATTCGCGCAAAAATATATCCCGGTTCGAATAAACCGAGTTGATCATCATCTTTAACAGCTCTGCTGCTTCAGACTGAAATTCAAATTTCTCTTCCGGCATTTTAATTTTAATTTTTAATCAAATTACAGCGTTAAAGCCGAGTATTTTATTTAAATTAAATTTTTAAATTAAAATACTCGGCGCAATCGCCTTAAAAATTAATTAATTAATATTAATAATTTAATAATGGATTAATCGGCCGCGTCTTCGCTTGAACCGGCGGCAATCTTTCTTCCCTTATAATAGCCGCAGGACGGGCACGCATGATGAAGCATCATTACCTCGCCGCAGCGCGGGCAGCTCTTCGTCATCGGCGCTCTTAACGCTCCGAGCCAGTTTGCAGTGCGCTTCGCACTTCTCGCGTGCGACGTCTTTCTCTTAGGTGTTGCCATGTCTAATTTCCTCCCAAAAATTTTTAATCTAACTTTAAATCTTTAAGAACGCTGAACCTTGGATCTATATTTTCATTTAAATTACAAGCACAAGGCCCGTCATTTAAATCAGCTCCGCAGTTCGGACATAAGCCGGCGCAGTCCTCTTTACACAAAACTTTGCTCGGCAGCAATAATAAAATGCTCTCCAAAACTTGCGGCGTTATATCAAGCGTTCTTTCAAAATATTCAACTTCAACAGGCATTACAGGCGCGTCTAATTTTAAATTTATATTATCCAAATCCAACGCCAATGCAGCCTGAGCTTGCGCTTCAAATTTCTCGTCGTTAAAGTCTACTCCGCACAAAGAATAAAGATACATCAAATTATCCGATATTGCAAGAGGCACGGGCTTTAAACATCTCGCGCACTCTGTCTCAGCGTCGAACTTTAACGAGATTAATACGCTCAATAAATTTTCTTCAAGCCAGCGAGCTTTAGCTTGAACGCTTATACTCGAATTAAATTTAAAATAATTTAATTTATCTAAATTTAATTCCCATTCTTCATTAACACATGACGCATTATCGCCCCGCGAAGGCAGGGCAATAATACTCTTAAATTTATTTTCCAAATTTAAAAATTTTAAAAATTAAAAAATTAAAACGCGAGACGTTTTGTGTCTCTTGCGATCATTAACTCTTCGTTGGTCGGGATTACAAGGACGCGAACTTTCGAACCGTCCGCGCTGATGTCCATCTCTTTGCCGCGCATGTCGTTCTTGGCCGGGTCGATCTTAATTCCTAAAAATTCTAAGCCTTTGCAGACCGCCGCTCTCGTGCTTGCGCTGTTCTCGCCGACGCCCGCCGTGAAGACTAAAACGTCAATTCCGCCCATGGCCGCAGCATAAGCTCCAATAAATTTTTTAACGCCGTAAGTCAAAACTTCTTCAGCTAATTTAGCATGAGCGTCGCCCTTCTCCGCCGCGCTCTCAACGTCTCTCAAGTCGCTGCTCAGTTCTGAAATTCCTAATAAACCGCTCTTCTTATTTAACAACGCGTCAACTTCGTCAAGATTTAAATTCTCAGCTTTAGCAATAAACGGCAGTAAAGCAGGATCAACGTCGCCGCTTCTCGTTCCCATTAACACGCCGGCT
Organism: Synergistaceae bacterium; assembly: GCA_017447325.1. Classification (GTDB taxonomy): domain Bacteria; phylum Synergistota; class Synergistia; order Synergistales; family Aminobacteriaceae; genus JAFUXM01. The sequence continues at coordinate 4,352 of JAFSNU010000430.1, forward strand.
AAAGGCGTGAAGCCCATTGACGTATCAATCGACTTGCCTCCGTCAACAGCCGTTATCGAACTGCCGTTGCCCAAGTGACACGTCACGATCTTTAATTTTTCAATCGGCTGGCCTAACATCTCAGCGGCTCTCTGCGATACGAATTTATGGCTCGTGCCGTGGAAGCCGTAACGTCTAATTTTATACTGCTCATAATATTTATAAGGCACGCCGTAGATAAACGCGTGCGGCGGCATCGTCTGGTGAAACGCCGTGTCGAACACTCCGACCTGCGGGATATTCGGCAGAGCCTCGGTGACGGCCTCGATGCCCATGATGTTTGCAGGGTTGTGCAGAGGCGCAAGCGGTATGCAGCGTTTTAATGCTTCCATGACCTTTGCGTCAATCTTAACGGACGTCGCGAACTCTTCCGCTCCGTGAACGACTCTGTGGCCGACAGCCGAAAGCTCGTCCAACGACTTTAACACGCCGTGATTTTTATCAAGCAGCGCGTCAAGAACTAATTTAATTGCAACTTTGTGATCAGGGATAGGAGTAATATGAACGACCGCGTCCATGCCGGTCTTCGTGTGCTTAATCTGCGAGCCCTCGATGCCGATTCTCTCGACAAGGCCTTTTGCCAATACGCTCTCGTTGTCCATGTCAAAGAGCTGATACTTCAACGACGAACTTCCGCAATTAATAACTAAAATTTTCATGTTGAACTGCATACCTGCCTTTTTAAATTTTTATAAATAATAATTTATTATATTATAAAACATGCTTACAGCAAAAATTTTTTAGCTTAA
>JAFSNU010000431.1 GCA_017447325.1 Synergistaceae bacterium
AATTAAACTCCGGCTTATTAACTATCTCAGGGATTATAAAATTTTTGCGGACTCTCACTAACTCATAGCACGCATTAAGCAAGTCTAAAATTCCTAAAACATTCTCGGCCTCGCTTATGGCCTTATCACGCGATAAAATTTTGCGCGTAAGCTCAGCTAAAATTCTATGCTCCTCGTCGCGCTCGTCACGTGACTTCATCATTAAATTATTATTAACAGAAGATAATACACGCGGCTCCATATAGACAGAATTTCCCGAGCCTGAACGCTCAAGCGCAAGCCCGGGAAATTTATTTATATATTCCTGTTTAACTAAAACTAAAAATCTTCCGCCGCGCCATGTTAATACTCGCTCCTGAAGCATGTTAGCAATATTATTATCCTCAAATAATCTCTGCGCAGTACGCCGGCCGTTTTTCTTCAACGCGTCGAGTTCGGCTCTTATATCAAATAATTTCTGCGACGCATTGTCCGCAAGCCTGCCCGAGTCCTCAATCACTTTCAGCGCGTCAAGCTCCGGCGCAAAATCTCTCAGCCTCTTCCGCAAATTTTCAAGCTCTGCAAATTTATTATTTAAATTATTAAGCTCATCGCGAATTAAATTCGAAGCTGTTAATAAAGCTCTCACGCTCAATAATTCCTCGCCGCTCAAAACGCCGCTTGTCTTAGCTGCATTAAACAGCGGCGTCACAAGCTCAAGATTTGAATTTATGCTCAAGTCCGCGCCCTTCGCGTCAAGCAAATTTACAAATTCATTTAATAAATTAAAGCGTTTAACAAGCTTGTCAAAATCTTCGGCTGTAATTAAATTTTCAAGCGCGTGAACTCCCAGCCCGCTTGCTAATAAAGATTTATAAGCATCAAGAGCTTTATTAAATTCTAAAATCTCAAGTACTGATTTATCGGCACGCATTTATTAATTTAAACTTCCGGCCAGCGCACTGAAATCTACTATATTAAATTCTTTCAATAAATCCCTTACATACGGCCAGACAAGCCCGGCGGTCTTCATGGCGAAGCTCTGCTCCATCCAGTCCGTCGGGACAAGACTATTATTATTAAACATAATTAAAATCACATACACAACGAGAATTAATGCCGCCGCTTTAAATAAGCCTATTATAATTCCGAAAATATGATCAACGAACGACAGATTAGCAGCCTGGACAACGAGCGACAGCAGCGAGTTCAACATTGCGAATATAAGCGATATTGCGATAAACAACGACACGCCGCAGATCAAAGTCAGAACAGTCGGGTCTAAACTTGACAGAGCTGAAATATATTTTGTGATATTCTTTGCGAATGGCTGGGCAAATCTCCAGCCGCAGTACAAGCTCGCGAAAAATCCAACGAGCCCGACTATCTCGCCGGAAAATCCTCTGAACATTCCGCGGAACAAAAAGAACGCGATCACGACCGCGCACGCAACGTCAACGATCAAAGCAGTATTAACAGCCATAAAAATTATCTCCTTTTCAAATTCATTAATAATTAAAACTTCAACTATTTTATAATATATTTCAAAAAATTTTTAAGCCCAATAAACTTACAACAAAAAATTTTTAATTTACAACAAAATTTTTGCATGTTAAAATTACTTAAAATTTTTTGCGCAAAATTTAAAAAAGCTATTGCAAAATTTTTCCTGCGTGTTATAATTAGTCAAAACTCAGTAGAAAGTCTGGTGACGGAAAGCATGATGCGTGGTATTTTAATATGCGGTATGCGGTATGCGGTATGCGGGGAGCATTGCGCCCGTCACGCGTCGCGCGGTCTCGTCATCGGCTAACAACTGGGATGCAGTAAATAACAATTTCGATTTAAATTCAACGGGAATAAACAATAACAGTCCCCGCTCATTGGGTTGTGTTTTAACTCAACTGGGCGGGGATAATTGCGTTTGCCTTGGAACTTGGGGAGCCTCGGCTGGTTCCCGGACGAATTTAAATATGAAAGGAGCAATGCCTCGAATTAAGTTTATTTTTCAGTTCAATTTTTTCTGTCTCTAGCTTTAATTTTTAACGTTAGGTTTTCGCGCGTATTTATTTATTAAATAAATCAGGCGCGGTTATTCACGAGATTTAAGATTTTAGATCAGGAGGTAAAGTTTTTTATTATGAGTAAAAGTATTAAAGTTTTATTATTGACGCTGCTGGCGTTGTGCCTTGCGGCCGGCGCGGCATTCGCAGAAACAAAGGCTCTGGTAGTAAGCCTTGATGCAGGGCAGACGCTTACGGCTGCACGCTCCGCAGACGTGACAGCTGAATTCGTCGATGCAGACGACGAAACCGTTTATCTCTTCGCAGGAGCGGACGGCGCACTTGCCGCTTACTCCGACGAGGAAGGTACTACAGAAGTTGACGGAAGCTCAACAGCTGTCGCAATCACAATCTCTGCAGACGCGGCAGCTGAATTTGTCGATGCAGACGGCGAAACCGTTTATCTCTTCGCAGGAGCGGACGGCGCACTTGCCGCTTACTCTGACGAGGAAGGTACTACAGAAGTTGACGGAAGCTCAACAGCTGTCGCAGTCACAATCTCCGCAGACAAGAAAACCGAGAGCGTAACGATTACAGTCGACAGCGGCCAAACGCTTCACGGCACAGTTGATGGCGATGAGTTTACCGTAAGTAAGGATGTTACACTTACCGGCAAGATAGACAGCACAACTGTAACAATCGACTTGGGCGGCAAGATATTCACGTTCGCCTCAAGCGACGAGGGCTATAGCGACGCAGTATCGGCCTCTATAACAAGCGGCGAGGCTATATTGTCAGTTGATGTCGCGGGTACAGCGAATTACTTTACATTCAAGAATTTTGCACTCAAAGGCTCAGCTGATGTTGAGGGTGATAGCGCAGAGCCGTTTGACTTAGCATCATTCGATGTCTATGCTGCGGGCAAGAAAGTTGCAACCGTGACCTTCACCAGCAAAGACGCTGAGGAGAGCGTAACGGTCAGCACTGATGTCGTAGTGTCGTTTGACTTGAGCGACTTCGATGTCCTGAAGGTCGCCAGCGGTGACACAGAGCTTGTGTCCAAGGACGGCGTTTACTCACTTGATATTGCCAGCGTGGCTAAGATAGTGACAATTAAATTCGCATCCGGCGATAACGGCGGCAGCTTTGATGTCAAGTTGACTATCTCGCCTGAGACGGACTCAAGCAGCAGCGAAACATATTTATTGAACTTAAAGGGTACAACGTTCAAGTTCACCGGCTCAAACGGCCAGAGCGCAAGCTTCGACGCCAAGACCAGCACATACGCAACTTCAAGCGACTTAGCCAGCGTTGACGACGAAGGCAATTGGGGAACGATGACGTTTGAAGTCTCAAGCGACGTGTTCTCAGACTTCACGATCACCGTTGACTTCCCGGACAGCGCGTCAGTCGTTGCAACATACTACAAAGAGACCGAGGACGGCACTTACGAACTTGATACCACAGCATACTCCGACAAAGTTCTTGAGCCGACCGAGGGCTATTATAAATTGGTGTTCTCTGCTGGTTTAATCGCATCAAGCGACGGAGCAGATGCAGGCGAGGACGGATTCTTCGAGTTCACGATTCAGGTTACCAGCGTTGACAGCGGCACGACGAGCGGAGACACAACAGTTGTTGTTGACAATCCGGACGATGCGAAGACAACGGAAGATTCGAGCGGAAATGCGGTTATCGCGCCCGGCCAGAATATCAACACTCGTTTCTTAGGCAGCGACGGCAAAGTTTCAGCGGCGATTGCTCAGGCGTTCTTTGCAAACGCAACGAAAGTAACTCCGGCAACAGCAGAGCAGATAGAAGCGGCTCTTGAAGCTCTTGGCTTAACGACAAGCGACATGGGTGATGCAACGACCGGCTACAAAGTCGTTGGCTTAGGCTTACCGAACGGCGTTGCGCTTACAGCCGGAATGAAGTTCTTCGTTATGATCTCCACAGCTCTTGACGGTACTGGCAGCAGAGCCCTTGGTATGGGCGTGTTAAGCAGCAAGCAGGTTGGCTTAGGCTTCCTTCCGATCGTATTCAAGCTGTTAAAGAATCCGGCCAACACGAGTGAGGCTATGACGTTTGACGCAGGCAGCTACTTCGTTGGAGCGACCAACGACATGGCCAGCGGCGACAGCTCAAACAGCGCAAGTGCACGCGTAGTGTTCGTGACGGCTGACGGCGACACGTTCAGCATTGCAGCAGACGAGGCAACGCTTCTTCAGGGACAGACTGCGGCAGGCGAAGCGAAAGAGTATGTCGAGCCGAGCGGAGACGACGATACGGATACTGACAGCGACACTGACCAGCCGACCAGCTCACACGGCTCAAGCTCAGGATGCGACGCAGGCTTCGGCGCGTTAGCATTACTCGCAGTTGCAGGCGCATTAGCGGCCCGCAAGGTGCGCAAGTAATTTAACTAGCTAAACAGAGCAGGGAAATTGATAGATAACTTAATTTTGAGGTTCCTCGTGAAACAGATGTAATATACATCGAACCTGAACTCCCGTCGATCCCCCAGACCGGCGGGAGTTTTTATTATTATAATGGCTTGCGGCTTAATTATTGCTTTAACGCAAAATAAATCAGCTCCTAATCTCATTCTTTAATATCTGAGCATTAGGAGCTGATAATTTTAATTTAAATTAATTATTAATTATTTGCTTGTCTTGATCTGCACAAAGAACGTTGAGCTGTCCCGCTCAATTAATAATATAGCTACATCATCGTCTGACTTAACAGCAGATTTCAAATCGCTTAAATTTTTAATCTCGTGATTATTAACTTCGATTAATAAATCGCCCGCTCTCAAGCCTGCAAGAGCCGCCGGTGAATTAGGCGTTACGTTTGCTATTATAATTCCGCTTGCGTTGTCCTTAAGCTTGAACTGTCTGCGTAAATTCGCCGTAAGCTCGCGCACGTCGTCGATGCCGAATTTCTCGAGTAATTTATTGGCCTCGCCTTTATCGTCATTATTTAAATTATTATTTGACGTTCTGCCGTCGGCTGAGTCAGGTCTCTCGTCGAGCTTGATTTTAATATTTAAGCTCTTGCCGCGCCGAATAACTTTTAATTCGGTCTCTGAGTTTGGAGCAAGCGCTCTGATTTTCTGAACGAACCAGTTTACGTCCTTGACCTTCTCATTATTAACATGAGTTATAATATCGCCGCGCTTTAATC
>JAFSNU010000432.1 GCA_017447325.1 Synergistaceae bacterium
AAAGGAGTTTTAACGTGCGAAAGATAGTTTTACTTGTTATGTTTATTTTGAGCGCGGCGTGCATGGCGTGGGCTGAGCCGAAAGCTGCCAAAGACGCAAGCCAGTATATTACTGTGAGCGTGAGCAAGGGCTCGAATGCTGAGTTTAAATTTTATGAGCGCGATGACGCAAATAATTTTAAGAAATTATGAGCGCAAAGGCTTATATCGGCAAAAAGGGCTTGGGCAAGACGCGCGAGGGCGACATGAAAACTCCGGTCGGCGTGTTTCACTTCACAGAAGCGTTTGGAATTTTGCCCGACCCGGGAAGTAAGATCGGCTATACTCAAGTTGACGGCACGCATTACTGGGTAGGCGACTCGAGCTCAAGCTATTATAATAAATTTGTCTCGACGCGCGACTATGATAATTTTAATAAGAAGGACAGCGAGCATATTATAGATTATGATCCGGCGTATAAATATGCTATGAATATCAGCTATAACGAGGACGGCAAGCCCGGACGCGGCTCGGCTATATTCTTGCACTGTCATACTAAAAATAAATTCACGGGCGGATGCGTCGCAATTCCTGAAAATATTATGCGGGAAGTTGTAAAGCGCGTTAATGCCGACTGCGTAATTATAATAGATAAAGTTAAAAATATTAGTAATTATTAATTTAAAAATAATTTAATGAGGTGATTGAAATGAATCAGGAGAACAGCGTCGTAATTTCGGGTCTGCTGCATTTGACGAGCAAGGGAAAGGGCAATCATAAATACTTTCCGTTTGCCGTAAGACACGAGAATTTATGGACTGACGGTACGACGCGCAAAGACTTTTTAAGCGTCAGGGCGTTTCCTGAAGAGATTCAGGCGAAGTTAAAGGGACTTGAGCAGGGCGCGCCGATTGAAGTTAAAGGCGTACTGCGCAGCTCACGGGGCAGCGGCGAGCTTTATTTAGCTGCGTTGAGTTTGGAGACTAAGAGCGGCGAGCTTGAAAATCACGTTAAGCTCTCGGGCAATGTGCATTTCGTTAAAGCTCAGGCCGAGGGCGAGACCGGGACAGGCAAGTATGTGCGCTTCGCAGTGCGTCAAGATAATCAAGAGCTTGACGGTTCGCCGAGGCGCGACTTTATAGTTGTAAGAGTTTATGACGAGGCACTGCGCGAGATTTTAAGCAAGAAGCAGGACGGAGAGCCGGTCGAGGTCGAGGGCACGCTTCGCAGTTCGCGCGGCAGCGGCGTTAATTACGTAAGATGCACGGCAATTAATTAATTTAAAGTTTATAAATAAATTATATTTTAAAGCCTCGCAGGGGCGGTCGGCGCTTGAAGATTTAAAATTATTTTCGAGCGCCGAATTTTTTTAATTAACAAAACTTAAAAGCCCGTAAAAATTTTTGATGAGTTTATTTTACTAAACGCGAGTGCAATTAATTGCAATAATTAATTTTATGTTGGCTGTTTGTAGTTGAAAATGTAGTTGAAAAACTTTGAGTTTAGTCTTGAAAAAGTTTTATTGAATAAAAATTATTATAGCACAAGGGCGGGAGATTTTTATTATGATAGACTGCAGCATGAAGATAAATTTGACGTTAAGAATTACGGGCAAGCGGCCGGACGGCTACCATGATTTAGCGTCGTTATTCGTTAAGATTAAATCCGGCGAAAGAGTTTTGATTAGAGAGAACGCGCGTGATGTTGTCGAGATGAGCGGGCTTGATATTGATTTAACCGGTGAGAATATCGCGTTAAAGGCTGTGAGAATTGCAAGAGAGTTAAGCAATGCAGATATTCCGGCTTTATATATAAAGATATTTAAAGCAGTGCAGCCAGGCTCGGGCTTGGGTTCGGGCAGCGGCAACGCGGCGGCTGTAATTAAATGGCTAATGCAAAATTATAATTTAGATAAGGCTTTATGTTTAGAGATCGCGAGGCGCACCGGGGCGGACGTGCCTTTCTTGTTTGAAGATTTTGATATTGCTTTAGTGACTGGCATAGGCGAAGTGATAAGGCCGTTAAATTTTGATTTGAAATTTAATTTTGAGGCCTCGCAGGGGCGGGGTCAAGTTGACAGCTCGCAAGATTTAAATTTTAAGAATTTTAGCTTTGAAATAATAAGGCCGGACTGGAGCGTTAATACTCGCGAGGCTTATGCTGCGCTTGACGAAAATTTAATTAAGCCTAATTTAAATTTAAATGAGAGCGAAGCTTTAAGCGAGATAGATTTAATTTGCGGTAAGTTATTAAACGGCGAGCGCGTGGGCTTGCTGCCTAATGACTTTTACGAGTTTTATCTGGCTGAGAAATATTCAGGCTATCGAGATATATTTAATAAGTTTGAAGATAATGGCTGTATTGCCTGGGGACTGAGCGGCAGCGGGAGCGCGGCGTTCGGGCTTAAAAATTTAAATTAAAGTTTAATGCTATAATTGCAAGTAAATGCACGCAGATATATTCAAGTGCTTTGCTCTCGTGCTGACGGCGAATTCAGCTAAATATAATTTTAGCTCTGCGAAGCTTGAGCCTGTCTTTTAATATTTAAGCTTTAAAATCTAAATAAAATTACGCGTTTAATTTCGCGTTTTTATTTATTATAATTAATTTATAAATTATTTAATGTTGTGTAATTTAGTTTTTGGGTGCGGGATGAAAATTAAGCTTGATCCGCGGCCTTGATTGAAAGGAGATTTAAGACTTGCAGAATTTTAATTTAAAAGATTTAAAGCTTAATAAGTATTTAATAATATTTATAATTATCGTGCTTGCGATTGCCTCGACTATACTCGACGGATTTTATACTGTCGGCGAGCAGGAGCAGGCGGTAATAACGATGTTCGGGAATATAGTGCGCACTGACACGGCGGGGCTGTACTTTAAAATTCCCTGGCTGCAGAAGTGCTATATAGTTGACATGACGACGCACGGCACGGGCATCGGCTACAGGACTGACAAGCAGGGCCGTAATATAACGCTGGACAGCGAGGGCATTATGATAACGTCGGACTTTAATTTAGTAAACGTTGACTTTTATCTTGAGTATAAAGTCTCTGATCCGATAGCATATTTATATCAGGCCGAGCAGCCGGAAAATATTCTGCGCAACATGATATTAGCGTGCATCCGCGACACTGTAGTTAATTTCACTGTCGATGACGTAATCACAACCGGCAAAAGTCAAATTCAAGCTGAAGTTAAAGATAAATTAGCAAAGATGCTGAGCGAGTATAATATTGGACTTCAGTGCGTGAATTTAACAGTGCAGGACGCCGCGCCGCCGACCCGCGAGATCGTGCAGGCGTTTAAAGAAGTCGAGACAGCTAAACAAAGCAAAGAGACGACGATAAACGGAGCTAAAAAATACCAGTCTGAGCAGCTGCCGCTTGCCGAGGCCAAGGCCGACCAGATAATTCAAAAGGCCGAGGCCGTGAAGCAGTCGCGCATATCAGAAGCGCAGGGACAGGCCGCGAGATTTAATAATATTTATAACGAGTATCAGGCTTTCCCGTTAATTACTAAGCAGCGATTATTTTACGAGACGCTTGAGGAGATTTTGCCGAACATGAAAGTTATAATCACGGACGGCAAGACACAAAACTTAATGCCGTTGAATAAATTTTAAATTTAAATTTAAAGCGAGTTGATTTAAATGCGGAATTTTATTATAAAAATTATTTTAGCTTTAGCTGCGCTTATAGCTTTATTCTTGCTGCCGTCGTCGTTCTATATAGTAAATCAAAACGAGTACGCGGCAGTCTTCCAGTTTGGGAAAATTATAAATGTTGAGGGCGAGCCGGGGATAAAGTTTAAAATGCCTTTTACTCAGACCGTGCGGCGCGTCTCTAAGAAAATTCACCTGTACGACATGCCGGTCTCGAGCGTCATAACGCGCGACAAGAAGTCAATGATAGCTGATAATTTTGTCTTATGGCAGGTTGCAGACCCTATTAAATATTTTCAGACTTTAAACGCAATCGAACCCCGGGCTCAGGAGCGCATCGAGGCGGCTGTATATAACGCTGTTAAAAATGAGATCTCGTCCATGTCACAGGACGAAGTTATCGCAGCGCGTGACGGTCGTCTTGCGTCACGTGTCACGAGCGAGTCTAACTCTGACATAGGCGTTTACGGAATTATAATTTTGCAGACGCAGATTAAAGCGCTTGACTTGCCGGACGACAACAAGGCCGCAGTTTACGAGCGCATGATCTCAGAACGTCAGAATATCGCCGCGTCGTTCACCGCCGAGGGCAAGAGCGAGGCGCAGAAGATACGCAACGCGACGGACAAAGAGGCCGCTATTAAAATCGCTGACGCAAATAAACGCGCTGATATTTTAATTGCCGAGGGCGAGGCCGAGTACATGAAGTTAATTCAAAGCGCGTATAATACGCCGGAGAAAGCAGAGTTCTATAATTTCATGCGTTCGCTCGACGCGCTGAAAAAGTCTTTAAGCTCTAATAAAGACAAAGGCGAGAATATTATAATTTTAGACAAAGACTCTAAACTCGTTAAAATGCTTTATGAAAATTAAATTTAAATTTAGAGTTGCGAAAATCGGGATAATAGTATAAAATATCTTGCGTAATAAATTTAAGTTTTAAGTTTGAAGCCGGCGTGGCTCAGAGGTAGAGCAGCGCACTCGTAATGCGCAGGTCAACAGTTCGAATCTGTTCGCCGGCTCCATTTTTATATTCCAGTCTAACTAACTCCGAGGAGATATTGATAAATTCATGCACTAAACGCTTTTTTTCCCGTTAAATTCCAAGTTAGTTTATTTAAATCTAAAAAATAATTGTGAAAGTCTTTTAGAATGCAGAGAGAATTTTCCCGCCGCATTCTAAAAGCTATTTTAAATGAGTGTTGAGCATGTTGACAGAGTTTAAAATTAAAAACTTAAAGCCGCGCGACAAGAAATATATGTTTAGCTGCGGACGCGGCCTGTGGCTGAGAGTTGATCCGAACGGACGTAAATATTTTATTTTTAGATTTACTGAAAATAAGAAAGAGTGCCAGTTTTCGCTCGGCGTGTATCCCGTTATATCGCTCGCTGACGTGAGAATTAAACGCGGCGAGCTGCAAAATAGACGCGCTAAAGGCGAGTACTTGCTCGGCTCGAGAGAATTAAAAGATAATTTATTTAAAGAAGTTGCCAACGAGTGGCTTGATATTAAAATGAGCGACAAAGCCGCAAGTTATTTAAAAGCCGTCACTCTTAACTTAAAGACAGGCCGGTTAAAGATATAAAATCGCCGGAGATTCTTCACTGTTAAGGACTATTGAAAATAAAAATTATTTCGAGGCGGTTCGAAGAACAAAAATTATTATCGGGCAAATTTTCAGGTTTTCTGTCGCGGCGGTCTACTGCGACTATGATCCGACGGTTGCATTAAGATGCGCATTAAAAAGTTCTAAGCCTAAGCATTACAGAGTTTTTAACTTTATCCAAAATCTTTTTTCTTATCTCGTTTAAAGACTTCGACCGTGAAAATATCGTCAGAGTATCGCAATGCCGCATAATTAAAACGCTCTTTTCGCTAATTTCGCGGCCTGAAATTCTTCAAAGTCTCTGTGCGGGTAAATATCATCCTGAAAAAATCTCTCTAAGACCGGAGTCCTGTCGCGGCTGTTAGCCATGTCAATAATCATGTTCGGGTCATAAATTATATTTAAAATAAAATCTTCGCATATCGGCCTGCACTTTTTATATAGATCGCGCCTGTTAGCCTCGATGTATTCAGCATGGTCAAGGCATCCGTTCTCTCTGCTCCAGCCAGCAATTACGGTATTTCATGGCGACTATTTTTACTTTGCCGCACTAATTCCCTCATGAAGATAGGACAGCATTTCTATTGTCACATCATTTAGCCCCGTACATTCGCAGATTTGTCAGACATCTCTGCCATTCTAACCATAGATATTTTATAGACCCCCGGCATATAGGCGACGTATTCCAACTCTGGACAACTTTCATGATGTTCATTACGGCCGCTCTCTGCCGGCTGGCTTCGCCGAGCCTCAAACGATTTATCGCTTGTCGGAGTCTCAGGGGAGACGTTTCAGGGCGTTACTCCTTTCATTCCATCTCTAGGATTACCCGTTCATAACTCTTTGTTACAGAGCTATGCTGCTTTTTCGTCTAATGAATGACTTGCGGCAGAACAAGTCGCACTATCATAAAAATCCTTTCTTTATAAATCGAAGTAAGTGTCTTCAACTAAATAAATAAAGGAAATTATATTTAATTTTATTAAAGCATTATAACAAAAATTCCCGCGCAAATCTCACAGAGTTAGATTTTGCACGGGACATTATTTTTAATTTAATTTTAACTTGGCGAGCTTGAGCAGATTCGAACTGCTGACCTACGGCTTAGGAGGCCGTCGCTCTATCCAGCTGAGCTACAAGCCCGCATAAATCTTAAAGCCTAACTATTATATCATAAATTTATTAAAAATTTATCTCGCATCGCAGGCCGCTTGCACAAGCGAATTTAAATCTGCTTTATTAGCAACATAAATTTTTGTGAAGCCCGCGCGTTCGGCTTCGCTTGCTGTCTGTTTGCCTATGCAGATTGATTTAATATTATTTAAATTCAAATCTTCGCAAGCTGCTTTAAACGCTTTAACCGTTGATGCGCTCGTGAACACCGCCATATCTAAATCATCCGGCGCGTCAAGCTTTAAATATTTAGTTTTGTAAACTGCGAGCTCATCATAATTAATATTATTTAAATCCAAAATTTTATTTAACTCACGTGAGCCCGTCTCAGCTCTTAACATTAATAATTTTTCAGATTTATTAATCAAGCTTGCAAGCCCTTGAGCCAAGCTCTCGCCGTCGTAAACTTCAGGCATGTAGTCAACTTTCAGGCCGCGCTCTCTTAACGCGTCGCAAGTCGCCTTGCCGATCGCCGAGATCTTAATATTTATTAACTCTCTAATATCACGCGCACTCTCGGCTAATAAATTAAATAACGCTTCAACGCCGGTAATGCTCGTGAACGCGAGCCAGTTATAATTATTAAATTCCGGCAGCACTGCGTCATGAATAATTTCGGTCTCGATGCAGGGCAGTTCTAAAACTTCCGCGCCTAAATCGCGCAGCATTCTTGATAATTTTCCGGCTCTAACTTTCGGCCTCGTGACGGCAATTTTCACGCCGCTTAATTTTAATTTGCTTCGCCAGTCCAAGCTGTCGCTCAAGCCCGCGACTTCGCCGACTAAAATCATCGCCGGAGATTTTATATTATTGGCTTTAATCTCGCTTGCTAAATCTTTAACGCGTGAAATAATTTTGCGCTGTTTAGACGTCGTGCCGCGCTCGATAACCGCCGCCGGAGTATTCTCGTCCATGCCTGATTTAATTAATTGCCCGCAGACTAACCCCGCAGTCTCAACGCCCATATAAAATAATAAAGTCGAATTTTTGAGCTTTGCTAATGCGTCAAAATTTATGTCCGGCAATTCGCCCGTCTTAGCGTGAGCTGTAATAAAATGCAGCGAGCTTGCGGAATTTCTATGAGTTACGGGAATACCCGCATAAGCAGGAGCAGCAACGCCCGACGTCACGCCCGGGACAATTTCAAAATTTATATTCGCGTTTAATAACGCCTCGCACTCCTCGCCGCCGCGTCCAAAGACGAAAGGATCGCCGCCCTTTAGTCTCACAACGCGCAAATTCTCACGCGCATATTTAATTAAAATATTCTCGATCTCGCGCTGAGGCACTGGATGCGTCCCGCTGTTCTTGCCGACGTCAACTTTAATCGCACTTTCAGGCATGAGCGCAAGCACGCCAGCTCCGACTAATCTATCATAAACTACGACCTGCGCGTTCTCCAAAACTTCGCGGCCGCGTAAAGTTAATAATCCTGCGTCGCCCGGGCCCGCTCCGACAAGCCAAACCTGCGTATTACTATAATTCATAATTTACTCTTCTTCCTTCTTAGGCGCGAACATCACGTTAAAAACTTTATGAGTCTCGCGCGGCAAAATTCTATAACCGGCCTTCTCTTTCGTCAGCCATAAGAAATAATCTTTATAGAAACTCACGGCCAGCTCTATAATAGACTTCTTTTTATTATCTTTAATCTGCTGCTCGTAAGGCGTTTTAATTTTCCTGTCCTCGTCGCTGTCCCATCTGTAAGTGCCCAGTGCGTAGCTCAAAGATTTATCCTCGCCGCCCATGTTGCCAGTGCCGCCGACTGGGAACACCGGAATTAAAATCGAATGATCGTTCCAGTCGTAAGTTCCCAAGCCCTGCCCCGGGACGAATATCACTCGCGGCAGTCCGTACATGCGGACACGCGGCACGTTGAACATCTCCATATCATAGCCGCAAAGCTGCTCAAGCCTCGCGTAATTTTTCGCATAGTCTAAAGGCGCATTATCTTCCGGCGCAAATAACGAAGCGTCGCATCTCGCAGTCTTGGCCGGTACTGTTAAATATTCCTTCTTCTTAATCAGCATCGCCTTTAACTCGCCGCGCCTCATCTGCAAAGTCATTCCCGAGCAGTTGTCCGTGATTTTCTTAACTCTTCGCGCTATTTTCTTAACGTCGTTTGCCGAGTATAAAATTTTCTGCGCAATAATTTTAGTGTTAGCATGCAATAACGCAAGCTTGTCAAATTCCGGAATCGGCATCGCGTTTTCTTGCAGTTTCACAGCTGAAGATATCAGCATTAATAAAGATCTCTCAGCTTCAATATATTTATGTCTGTCCTGCGCCATCGCCTTGCGCGCCTCTTCCGGAGCTTCGCGATATTCAGGAAATCTCATCGAGACTTTTAAATAAGTCATAAAATAATTATCAAGCTCGCTGATTAACTTTCGCGCATCGAGCGGCGTTGTCGGCAGATATTTGTCTATTGCATTAATAAACGCCTCGTCGCGGACGGCCTGAGCCTGTTTTAAATTATTATTCAAAATATTTACGCGTTCGGCAAGCGTTGAGCCTATAATAGGCGCCGGCATGTCAAATCCGTTTATCGCAGCCCAGCTCTCGATTATGTAATCACTGAAAGTCATTACGGGGAAAATTCCGCCGATATTCTTGCAGCTTGAGCTTAAAGCTTTATTAATATCAAAATCTTTGTGACGCGGCAAAATGTTTACAGCTCCGAAGTCTATAAATAATCTTTCGCTCTCGTCGAAGCTTAACGGCGCGGGCTTCTGCATTTTCTTAATCTTTGCCTCGATAACTGCGAACAAAATATCCCAGTACAAGCCGGACATCTTTTGCCAGATTTTAAGTGCCTGCATTCTGTCATCCGGCGTATTCTTCGCGGCAAGCTCGGCGTGCTGCTTTGCTAAAGCTGCTAAACTGTCGCCTAACTGCGATATAATTTCACTGCCTTTTAATCCCGGGAACAAATCCATAATTTATTTCGCCTCGCTTTAATTTAAATTATTTAATAATTTATCGCGCATGATCTCGCAGCCTTTGCTTGCGCCCTCTTTAATCACGTTAAAATTTAATCCTGACGGGACGGCAACGTCTTTTGGATCGATTAAATAACACTCAGTGCCGCCGCGCAAATCATAAAGCAATCCTGCCGCCGGATAGACGTTCAGCGACGAGCCGATCACTGCGAATATATCAGCCTCGCGCACCAAGCTTGAAGCCTTGCCGATCATAGGCACAGCCTCACCGAACCAAACGATATGCGGCCTTAAAATTCCGCCGCCTTCACTTGCCGGAGCTTTCTCGCCGTACTCTATAGCTCTATAGCCTATGTCATAAATTTTATCAGGATTATTAACGCTGCGAACTTTTGTAAGCTCGCCGTGAAGATGAATTACTTTTGTGCTGCCGGCGCGTTCGTGAAGATTATCGACGTTCTGCGTAATAATTCGCACGTCAAAATATTTTTCGAGTTCGGCCAAGATTTTATGGCCTTGATTAGGCTCAGCGTGTTCAAGCTGCGCGCGTCTCTCATTGTAAAATCTCGTCATTAATTCGGGGTTGCGATGCCAGCCGTCGATGCTCGCGACTTCTTCGACGTTGTAATTTTCCCAAAGGCCGCCCGCGTCTCTGAAAGTTTTTAATCCGCTCTCCGCGCTCATGCCCGCGCCGGTAAGCACTATTAACTTCTTCATGTTTAAATTCACACTCCCTGAATTTAAAATTTAATTTTTAATTTATAATTAATTATAGTTTATAATAAACTCGTTGACTGTTTTAATTTAATTTAATCGCTAATAGTGCAAGATAAATTTATTAATAAAAATTTTTAATAAGCGAGGTAATTTTATTGCGGAATAAAGACAGCAAATTTAAGAGACGCAGTCATGAAGCGGCGACGTTTTTGAAAAGATTTTTCACGCACCCGGGACGCATAGGCAGCGTCGCACCGAGTTCAAAATTTTTGGCTCATGCTATATTAAGTCAAGTTGACTGGGCGAACGCTAAGAATATCGCAGAGCTTGGAGCCGGTACGGGCGTTTTCACGCGCGACATAGTCAAGCTCGCGAGGGCGGACGCAAATATTTTAGTTTTTGAAATTGACGTCTCGTTAAGGCGATTAATAAAGGAAGAACATCCTGAGCATAAAGGCTTGAAGCTCTACAGCGACGCGCAGAAGTTAGGAGAAGCGATGCGCGAGAATAATATTGAAAATTTTGATTACATAATTTCAAGCTTGCCGTTCACAGTTCTGCCTCACGACATGAGCGAAAATATTTTGAATGCCGTAAATAAAACTTTGAGCGCAAAAGGCCGCTTTATCGCTTATCAATATTCGAGAATTATGAAGCACACGCTGCAAGAAAAATTTAGCGACATCAAGAGCCAATATGTTTTGTTGAATATCCCGCCGGCGTTTGTGTTTAACTGCGCACGGGGTGCGAGCCGCACAGGCAGTTATTAATGGCTTCAATTTTCATATCAAACTTCGTTGTTCTTATAGTGCGCTCGGCCAAGCGTTATGATTTAAAATTTTAAAATTAATAAAGACGTCTTAGGGCGTCTTTTATTTTTAATAAATTTTAAAAAATTTTTAAGTCTTTCACGCAATTATGAAAATTAAATTTATGCTATAAAATAAAATTAATTTTAAATTCAATTCGGGGGGAATGCTTTATGAAGAAACTTGCTTTAAGTTTTTTAGTTGTTCTCGCTTTTAGTTTCAGCGCGTTTGCTCTTACCGTGTCTGACATTGATATTAATAATGCTTCGACTGAAGGCAGCGTTGCGACGTTTTCGTTAAATCATGTCGGCGCGACTACGCATCCTTATCAGTACGGCGCGGCGGCTCTTGCAAAGTTAGTTAAAGAATACACCGGCGGAAAGTACGGCGTGACGGTCTATCCTGCGTCGCAGATCGCTTCGGGAGCAAAGGCGATTGAGTTCGTTCAGATGGGAACGCTCGACATGTGCCTTGACTCGACCATGGCTCTTGAGAACTTTGTGCCTGAGGACGGCGTGTTAAATCTCCCGTTCTTGTTCTCGACAAAGAAGGAAGTCTATGAAGTTTTGGACGGCCCGGTCGGCGAAGAGTTGAAGAAATTTGCAGAAAATTATGGCTTTAAGATTTTATGCTGGATGGACAACGGCTTTAGAGACATGTCGAACTCCGTGAGAAAGATCGAGAAGCCGGATGATTTAAAGGGCATGAAGTTAAGAACGCCTGAGAGTCCGGTCTTTATTGACACGTTTACGCAGCTCGGCGCAGTACCGACGGCAATGGCGGTGTCGGAAGTCTTCTCGTCAATGCAGTTAGGAATAGTTGACGGGCAGGAAAATCCTTCGAGTAATTTTGTAAATAATAAGTATATAGAAATTAATAAATATTACACGCTTTCACATCATATTTACACGGCTGAGCCGCTTATTATGAACATTGACAAGTGGGAGAGCCTTGATGACGAGACCAAGGACGCAATTCAGAAAGCAGCCAACGAGGCCTGCGTGTTTGAGCGCGAGTTCAGCGACGCAATCGACGCCGAGAATATCAAGACGATCGAGAACGCCGGAGTCGAAGTAACGCGCTTGACGCCCGAGCAGGTTGACGCGTTTAAAACTGCGGTCGCGCCGGTCTATGAGAAATATAAAGGCCAGTACGGCGAAAGCATCGCGAAGATTCAGGAAGCAGTCAAAGCTGTAAAATAGTTTAAATAATTTTCTTGACGGGTCGGAGCGTTTGTTCAAAATTCTCCGGCCTGTTTTGTATTTAAAATTTTAAATTAAAAGGCGTGATTTTTAAAATATGATAAATTTTGAGAAGTGCGACAAATTTTTTGCATTGATTGATAAATTATTCGTGTTCGCCGCGTTTATAATTCTCGGCGGCATGATGGTGTTAATCTGCCTGCAAGTATTTTTTAGATATATTATGAACGCTCCGCTCGCATGGACTGAAGAACTCGCGCGTTTCGGCTTTATCTGGATGACGTTTGTCGCCGGATATTTAGGCGCGCGCAAAGCTCAGCATATCAGCGTCGAATTAATTCAGGACATGTTTCCGAAAGGCGTTAAAAGATTTATGCAGTTTGTGAGCTATATTATAACTGCAATATTTTTCTTTGTCGTGACGTATTATGTAGGCTCGTTATGGGGACGGCTTGCGCGTCAGATGTCGCCGGCCTTGAGAATTCGCATGAAC
>JAFSNU010000433.1 GCA_017447325.1 Synergistaceae bacterium
CGACAATCCCGTTTATTATGTTCAGTACGCTCACGCGAGAATTGCAAGTATAATGCGCGAGTTCGAGTCTAAAGGCGGAGCTTTAAGCGATAATAAAATTAATTTTGAAGTGTTTAATAATAAAGAAGCGAGAGAGCTTGCAAATATTTTGGCCGTATTCCCGAAAGAAGTCGAAAGCGCGTCGCGGGATTTAGCGCCGCAGATTATAACGGACTATGCGTTAAATTTAGCCGGAGCGTTTCACTCGTTCTATAATACTAATAGAATTTTAAATCTTGATAATCAAGAGCTCGAGGCCGGACGCGTGAAGCTTGCCTGCGCTGTCAGAAATGTCATAGCGCGGTGTTTAAATTTATTAGGCGTGAGCGCGCCGGAGAGGATGTAAAATAAAATGCCTCCGTTAAGGCGGATTTTAGTCTGGACTGTTTTAATATTATTTTTAGCTATAATATTCACGTATTATGCTTTCGAGATAAATAATATTTTCAGGCTGACGGAGGCCAAGGCCGAGCGCGAGGCAATGCTGGAGGAGAAGCGTCAGCTTGTCGAAAGCTATAAAGATAAAGTTGAATTTTATAAAACTAAAGAGGGCATCGAGCATTTAGCGCGTGAGCAGTATAATTTAGTTGCGCCGGGCGAGCGCGTTATATTATTAGTCAGTCCCGACGAGTAAGATTAAAATTAAAAATTCCGGCTTGCAAAAATTTTGTGCAGTCGGAATTTTTTTGCGCGTTTAATAATAAATTTATAAAATAAATTATAATATATTTAGTTTTATTAAATATTTTAAGGAAGGTGTTTTTTTCAAATGGGAGCACGTCAACCTGAGAATACCAGAAGTTTCGCGTTATGCGCACACGGCGGCGCGGGCAAGACATCACTTGCCGAGGCAATGCTTTTCTGCAACGGGCAGACCACGCGCATGGGCGTAGTTCAGAACGGCAACACAGTCAGCGACTTTCAGTCGGAAGAGCAGAAGCGTCAAATTTCGATAAGCACGTCTTTATTAACGCTTGAGCGCAAGGGCAAAATGTTATTTGCACTTGACGCGCCCGGCTTCGCGGACTTCACGGGCGAGATGAGCGCAGCTATCAGAGTTGCGGACACGGCTGTAATTTTAGTGAGCGCAGTGGGCGGCATTGAGGTTCAGACCAGCCGCGCATGGGAATACGCCGAGCATCACAACGCGCCCGTCACGTTCTATATTTCGAAAATGGACCGCGAGAACGCGGACTTCGATAAAGTATTAGCTGATATTAAAGATCAGTTCTCGCCGAACGCGCTTCCCGTGTTTTTACCGATCGGCTCGGCTGAGAAGTTAAAGGGCATCGTTGACGTAATTAAAAACAAAGCTTATTTATATAATCTTGACGGCACGGGCAAATTTACTGAGGCTGAAGTTCCTGCTGACATGGCAGACGCAGCGGCAAAAGCACATGAGGCTTTGGTCGAGGCGGCGGTCGAGATGGACGATGAGCTTATGGAAAAATATTTAGAAGGCGAAAGTATTTCGGATCAGGATTTTATAAGAACGCTTAAAAAGGCTATTGCATCGAAACGCATTATGCCGGTATTAACAGGCTCGGCAACTCAGAACGTCGGCGTGCATCAGATGCTTGACTTTATCACAGATTATTTCCCGTCGCCGGTTGACATCGGAGCAATCGAAGCTTTTGACGGCGATAATAAAGTCGAAGTCCTGCCGGATGTAAATGCTCCGTTCTCGGCTCTGTGCTTTAAAGTCATGGTTGACCCGTACGTCGGCAAATTATCGTTCATTCGCGCTTATTCGGGAACTCTTTCAAGCGAAGGCACGAATATTTATAACGTTAAGAAGGGCGACGACGAGCGCATCAGCTCATTTAAATTAATGTGCGGCAAGGACGGCAAGGACGTTAAAGAAATTATTGCAGGAGACATAGTAGCAATCCCAAAATTGCAAAGCACGAAAGTCGGCCACACTTTAGCGACTAAAGGCGGCGCGGGCTATTTGTTCCCGCATATCGAGTTCCCGAAGCCCGTTTACAGCGTTGCAGTCGTTGCGAAGACGAGAGCAGACGAGGACAAGATGGGCAACGCAATTTCTAAAACTCTTGAAGAAGACCGCAGCCTGACGTTCGAGAAAAATCCTGAGACGCACGATAATGTTTTATCAGGAATGGGCGACATGCATATTGATATAGTTTTATCAAGAATGAAAGAGCGTTACGGCATCGAGCTTGAGACTAAAACTCCGCAAGTGCCGTATCGTGAGACTATACGCAAGACGGCAGAGGCTCAGGGCAAGCACAAGAAGCAGAGCGGCGGCCACGGCCAGTACGGCGACGTTTATATCAGATATTCTCCGCTTGAGCGCGGCGCGGGCTTCGAGTTCGTTGATAGCATTAAGGGCGGCGCAGTGCCTAATAACTTTATTCCGGCGGTAGAAAGGACTTCGCGAGTACATGGAGTCAGGTCCTTTAGCAGGCTTCCCGGTTGTAGATTTCAGAGCCGAATTATATTTTGGAAGCTATCACGAAGTTGACAGCTCGGAAATGTCGTTCAAGCTCGCAACGCGCTTGTCGTTCAAGAAGGGAATTATGGACGCGAGCCCGGTCTTGCTTGAGCCGATCATGAACGTTGAAGTTACAGTGCCGGATCAGTTCATGGGCGACGTAATGGGCGACTTTAACTCGAGACGCGGCCGCATCATGGGCATGGAAGCTCACGGCAAATTGCAAGTTGTAAAAGCTCAGGCTCCGCTTGCTGAAATGTTTAGATACGCGATTATTTTACGCTCAATGACCTCGGGCGAAGGCACGTTCAGCATGGAATACTCACACTATGAGGAAGTTCCGGCTGATATTGCAAAGAAAGTCATCGCCGCTCACAAGAAAGAGGACGAGGAAGAAGAGTAGTAAATTTAAATTTATAATAACTTGCCGCTGGATAAATCAAAAATATCCGGCGGCGTTTTGTTTATTAAACTAAATAAAATTTTTTGACTGTCAGCGAGGTCATTGAGAACTCAGCAAATTATAAATTTAAATTGCAAAAATATTATATTTATTTATAATATTAATTAATTATCTTTAAGCCTGAATTAATTTTTAATGACTGGAGTGTATTTAACGTGAAAATTTTTGAACGCGCTGCTTTAGTAATGCTGCTAATTTTTTGCCTTAGTATTTCAGCTTCGGCCTCGAGCTTAAATTTAATCAAGTCAATTACGTCCGACACGAGAGCTGATCAAGCCGACGATTTAATCACGCCTTTTATTGAAACGACCAGACAGCAGGGCGCGGCGCACTTGCCCGGACGCTATGCTCACGCGAAAGCTGTTCCGTCGCGCGACGGCTCGGGAAATATTATCGCTCCGACAAGCTTAATCATGACGATTAACGCACGAGCCGAAGACGGAAGTTATCCCGCGAACTTTAATCTGCCGAGCGGCGAAGCTGTAGATTTTAAAGTCGAATTGGACACAAGCGGCGAGCTGCCCATGCTCAAAAATATTTATCCAGATGGCGAGCCCGATAGTAATATTGCCGTGTTAGTTCCGAATAATAATAGTTATATCTGGCGGCTTGTCAATCCGCAGACTCAGAACCTGCGGCTCATGATGCCGTTAAATGATTTAAATAATTTTATTAACGGCTCATGGCAGGGCGGCGACGGCTCAACTATAAATTTCAGTAATGGCAAATTGACTTTCAACAATCAGACTTCCGGCTCATACACGCTCACTGACAACAGAATTAGCGTCAAAATGGACGATGGCCGGAGCGATTTAATTTTTGCCGCGTATGACGAGAACTCGCAAATTTTAGTCTTAACTTTCAACGGCTCAGAGCAGGACAAGTGGTCTGCAATGGCTTATAGAAAAGCACAGGCTCAAGCGCAAGCTCCGATTACACCTCAGCAACCCGCGCCTGCTCCGCAAACTCCAAATAATTATCCAGTGCAGCAGCCACAGCCGCAAGCCCCGCAAGCTCCGAATAATTATCCCATGCCTCAGCCACAGCCACAGCCTCAGCCCGCGCCGCAATATCCTCAGCAGCCGATGCCCCAGTATCCGCAGGCTCCGGTCATGCCTCAGCAGCCCGTGCAGAACTTGCAGTATTTAATTCAAGGCTTATGGGCGGCGAATTATAACGGCGCAGCTGTCATGACCCAGCTCCAGGGAAATACTTTCCATGATTGGATCAACGGACAGATGACAGCCTACGGGAATTTTCAGATTCAACAGACCTCGCAGCTCACGGGCGTGATGTACATAGTCGATTTTAAAGGGCAGCAGTTCCAAAATCTTATTCAGCTTGACCCAAGCGGCCGCTTCTTAACTATGCAGTATCAAAACGGCCTCGCTCTGACGTTCCAACGCATGCAGTAAAATTAATTTAATAAATTAAAAGCTCCCCAAGCTGACTTAAAACTTGAGGAGCTTATTTTATATTTTATATATTTATTAGTAGAGGATTTTTATTATGCTTAAAAAATTTATGCTTGCAATTTTATTCGCGCTTGCTTTAATAACTCAAGCTTTAGCTTTTAATTTAGGCGAGCCGGTTATAAATGATAATAGAAACTGGACGATTTTAATTTACATGGACGGAGATAATAATCTCGAGCAATGGGCGTTGACAGATTTGAAAGAACTCGAGGACGGTATCGCGCAGACTAATAATAAAGTTGACGTTTTAGTTTTATTGGACAGAGCAAAAGGTTATTCTAATAAATTCGGCGACTGGACCGGCGCGAAAATTTTTCACGTTAAGCCCTCGCCAGCCTCGCAGAGCTCAAGCAATAAAGATGCTATAAGCTCAGAAATTTTAGCGGACTTAGGCGAGCTTAACATGGGCGATCCTAAAATTTTAGAGACGTTTATTAATGACGGGATTAAAAAGTTTCCGGCTAAAAGATACGCGCTCGTGATGTGGGATCACGGAGCGGGCTGGGTCAACATGGCAAACGACAACGACGCCCCGGGTACTGCGAAAGGCTCTGACGAAATTTTATTGAACGAGCTTAAAATCGCGCTGCAAAACACAAGGCATTTATTTAATAATAATAAGCTTGATTTAATTGCGTTTGACATGTGTCTAATGGGACAGGCGGACGTGATTGCAACCTGCGCCGAGTTCGCGCGTTACATGACCGCCGGAGCTACTACTCTCCCGGCTGTGGGCATGGATTATTTAGCTGCGCTTAAAATATTCGCTCAGGACTTAGAGACGCAAGAGATCGCAAAGCGTTTAGTTCCGGCAGCTAATAACGGATTTTTAAATATAAATTGGACGACGGCAAGTTTAACAGCCTTTGACTTGTCCAAATCTCAAAAATTTATTGACGCTTGCAAAAATTTATTTAATAAAATAGCTTTAATAGCTGATAATTCTTGGGGCGATTTGACGCGGGCGATATTTTACTCGTTAAATTATATAAGTGCAAGCGATTACAGAAATAAAGGCTATGCGCTGTCAAGCATC
This sequence comes from Synergistaceae bacterium, assembly GCA_017447325.1. Classification (GTDB taxonomy): domain Bacteria; phylum Synergistota; class Synergistia; order Synergistales; family Aminobacteriaceae; genus JAFUXM01. Next base: position 5,469 of record JAFSNU010000433.1, read on the forward strand.
GACTTTCAGGATTTCTTGCGGCGAATTAAAAATTTTAATTTAAATTTAAATAACGAGATTAAAGATTTAGAGCAGGCAATAAGCGAGTTAATATTAAACACTCAGGCCGGTCCGGACTTGCCGCTGTGCAAAGGCCTTTCGATTTATGCGCCGTTGCGCAGCGAGAACATGCGGGCCGATTACGCGGATAATGACTTTAATAAATTAACCGGCTGGTCTAATGCTTTAAATAAAATTTACGCGATGCAGAATTTGCACGCTAAAGCCGCGCCGAAAATTAAATCTATAAAGATCGGCAGCCCTGTTTTAAAGTTAGGCGTTAGTAAAGCAAAGAGCGGAGCTGATTATGATATTATCGAACGGGATACTTTTATGCCGTTGTCCGGCTCGGGATTTTCAGGCTCGGACAGGAGCTATATTAAAGTTGATATTGACGGCGTTAATATTTTATACGCTTACGGAGGCTTCGCATTCAGTGATAAAGCCGACGGCGATTATATAATTTACTTTCAGCAGTTATTGCCGGCGGAGAACATGAGCGAAGGTGACGCAAGCCAGAACGGCACGCCGATATTTAAAGACGGCCGCAGCGAATTAATGTATCAGTTCGCGGGAACTTATTACGAGTTTTCAAATAAAATGCAGCGCACGCCGCTCATGGTCAAGGCTGTTGACATTGCCAATCCAAATGTTTTAAC
>JAFSNU010000434.1 GCA_017447325.1 Synergistaceae bacterium
CCGCGTGTACATTATCTGATCAGCTCCTTTAATTAAAATTTTTTAATTTTAAAAATTTTAAATTTATTTTACATTAAGCATTTATATAATTTATTGCCGCGTCCTCGTCCTGTTCGATTGCAAGCTCAACGGCCTTAATCGCTTTATTAATTAAATCTTCGGCCTTTGACTTTAATTTAAAAGAATTTTGGACTTGCTCTGCGATCTCGTGCTGGGCGGCTTGAGAGATAACTGGAATTATAACATTTTCAATATCACATAATCTCCAGTGTTGAATTATTGCTCCGTTTACGTCACGCTCGGCTTGAAGCTGTACTATCTCAGAATTTAAAACGAGCGTTAAATAATCCGGCAATATTTCAGATTTATTTTTAACATGCAAATGCAGCAATGCGCCGGAAGTTACAGCCTTAATATCATTTTCTAATTTATACGCAATGCCGACGCTTCCGTCCTTGGATAATAATATCGTGTCCTTAACGGGATAAAGTCTCGCAATATTCGGCACGGTGTCCAACGGAATTTTTATTGACGGTGGATTAATTCCAGACTTACTGACATCGCTTACTCGTATAAACGGCACGCCGTCTTCTCCGTAAAATTCGCTCCCTGGTTCAATAGATTTTTTAATATTGACAATCTCGCTCAGCCTTTTAGTATTTAATTTATCAAGAAGATTATATAAATCCTCATACTTCGGCATATAATATTCAGCGTCAAGCCGTCCGGTCAATGCGAATGACTGCGAGAAATCTTTAATCGCGATATTGCTTGTATTTTTTACCGGCTTAAAGTTTAAAGCTTTTGTCAGCGCGTCCTGAGCTGATTTATAATATAATTCTGATTGTCGCTTTAATTTTACAGAATTTTTATAAATATTTTCAATTTTTAATTGAAGGGACATTTTAACGTTTGGGACTTTGATTGCAAGTATGACAGGTAATGTAAGATGAGGCTGTACAGTTTGACTTGCAGCGTAAAATAAAATTTTTTGACCATACATACTGTATAAAAATGCCCATAAAAAATATTTATTTAATCCTTGTAATTCTTCCGTGCGCAATATTATAATGTCACGGCTTGTAGCATAAACTGGAAAATCATCTGTAACAAGTCCAATCCTTGCAATAGATCCGCCTTTTGTAATTATAATATCGCCAGGATAAGCACAAGCAATAGTTTTACTGTTATCTTTTAGTACTTTTTCTGGTAAAAATATTGTATCTTCTTTTATGTTAATAAGGCCATTATTTATTTCAGTTACTCGAAGAAAAGGAATATTATCTTTATCATGACTATAGTAGCCTGCTATTGACGGATAAAAAGCACTGCAATCAAGATAAGCTCCATAATCTGCTATAGTTTTTGTCCCAGTTGAATTTAATTTCTTTTGTACAAAAATATTACCCTTTGAATAAAACTCTGCATCCATACGTCCTGCTAATTCACTAATTTTAATCTCACTGCACTCCAGCCCGTCCATTAACGCCGCATATCTCTCAGCATCGAAAGACGGGCTTAAATTAAAAAAACTTAAATTCTCCCGCTTCGCAAATTCAATAAACGCCTCGGCTATTCCGTCCTGAGTTAAATTCTCATGATTAAATAAATCATGATCAACTATTAAATGCCCGTGCTTATCAAGCTTAAACTCGCCGTCTTCGCCGCGCACAAAAATTTTATCGCCTGAATTATCTTTGCTCGGCTTCTGCATCGTCGCAAGAAAAATAGGATAATTATCTTTTCTGGGACATAATTTCTCGTCCCACTTCTGGACAAATAAAACGGAAGTCTTAGTCCCCGTGTGCGGCTTAAAAACATTGCCGTGCAGTCCAACGACTGCCAAAATTCTGCACCGTTCGGCTATAAATTCACGTATATATTTATCGCTCGAATTATTAAATCTTCCCTGCGGCAAAATTATCGCCATGCGCCCGCCGGGCTTTAAGAAATTTAAATTCCGCTCGATAAATAAAATATCGCGACCGACTTTGCTCTGATATTTGCCTTTAGCATTTTTTCCAAGCTCATATTTAGCTATAATTTTGCTCTCTTTAATATCTCCTGCGAACGGCGGATTGGCCATGACAATATCAAAATTAAA
>JAFSNU010000435.1 GCA_017447325.1 Synergistaceae bacterium
CCCCCGTTACAATATAAGGCTGTAATACTTCACGCATATTATCCGTGCTGTCGTTGTCATAGATAAAGAAATGCGACACGCCCTGTTTTACATAAAAATTGATCCACTCTTCGATATAATCGCCCTCGTTCTTAGCAATCGCGACAACGGCCAAGCCCTCGCGCTGCTCAGCAGGCATAGGCTTATGAAATAAATATTTAAATAAGCCATAAGGCGACGCTATTATCACGCATAATGCCCTCAGCCAGTCATTGTCTAAATAATTTCTGAAATTATAGACAAGCGGGCTGCACTCGCCGTATATTCCGAAAACTCGATTAATTGCTTTCATGCAGAACTCTTTGAACGTCAGCCCCTTAATTTTCTGCAAAAGTTTCAAGATATATCAAGCCTCTCTTTTTAAATTAATTTAATTCATGAATTAAGTTGATTATAACATGAATAATAAAACGGCTCCGCAAACTTTCGCGAGGCCGCTTTAAATTTTAAAATTTAAATATGCGATAATATTTCAGTGTCTTTAATAATATTTTGGCCTTGAATATTTTTTAAGATTATTATCTTGGCCAGAACAAATCCCAGATACTCCGATTCACGTCCCAGCCTGACGATGACGAGCTGCTGCGCTGCGCCTTTTTAATATGTATAAAATTATTCCATTCGTAATAAGGCTCGGACAGTATTACTCCATCGGGGACGTCGGCCTGAATTTTCGCTGCGGTGTTCACCTCGTACCAGAAGACCGCGTCAACTCGTCCCGAAGCAAGTGCTGCCGTTCTTGCGCCGGACTCCACGCCGATCAATTCCACGTTCATGCCGAGCGTTTTCCCGATCTCTGCAAGCACCGCCGTATTAAAACCGGCCGGAGTTCCGTCCGCAGCCATAAAGTCTATCGGCGGCAAATCTCCCGTTACAGCTACCCGTAAAGTTTTAGCTCCATCGAACTTATCGAACTTGACCGGCTCAGTATCTGTATTGCCGGCTGCCGTGAGATAACGCCCCTCCAGCGCAGCTAAACGCCAATTCTCTCTCATCTCACTAAGCGCCGCGTTGAATTTGTCCCGCAAGTCCTGCCTGTCAGCTTGAAATCCAAATGCAAGACCGTAAGCTCCCTTTGAGCGTAGGGTGAGCGTCGCCTCGTACTCTGGGGTCTGGCTCAGCAGATAATTTGCCGACGCCTCAGGCAGCACCATCTGGTGAATTTCGCCGGCAGATAACGCCATCTGCATCGCCGTCAGCGATTCGTAGAACCTAACAATAACTTTCAGATTCTCATTATTAGGCGCAAATGTTCTTTTCCATGCCGCAGCGAACTCATCTTCCGTTGAGTTAAGCTTGGATAGAATGCCAAGCTTAAGCACCCGTATCTCTGCTGCTTGTGCAGAACTTACAATTAAAAAGGCAATCAAGACTGCAAATAAAAATTTTCTCATGTAATCAACCTTAATTTTTAAAAATTTTTAAATTAAATTATTTAAATAAATTTTTAACTTTATCGAAAAATCCGGGCTCGTCAGCTTTATTTAAAACACTTGCGTCCATCTCGTCTGCGAGCTGCGTTATTAACTCTTTCTGCTTGTCGCTTAATTTAGACTTATCCGGCACGTCTATAAACACATGAGCGTATAAATCTCCGCGCGAAGTTTTATTATTAAGCCTCGGCATTCCCTTGCCTTTCAGTCTCAAAATTTCGCCGTGCTTAGTCCCAGCCGGAATAGTTAAATTCTCCTCGCCGTCGATTAAAGTATTAACTTTCGCCTCACCGCCTAACACAGCCTGCGGATAAGTTATGATTAAAGGCGTATGCAAGTCTGCACCGTCGCGCTCGATATTCTTATAAATATTTTCAACGTCAGTGATTAAATATAAATCGCCGTTTGCGCCGCCGTTAATTCCGCCCTCGCCCTCGCCGCGAACGCATACGCGCGTGCCTCGATTAACTCCCGCCGGAATTTTAACTTCAAGCTTATGCGTGTGCTTAATGCGGCCTTGGCCTTTGCAGTCCGGACATTTATCTTTAATAATTTTGCCGCTGCCGTTACAAGCCGGACAAGTCGTCTCAGTCATCATTTGACCTAAGAAAGTTTGCTGAACTTTGCGGACTCGTCCTGTGCCGTGACACTGCGAACAAGTTTCAGGTTTAGTCCCCGCTTTAGCTCCGGAGCCGCCGCAAGCTTTGCACGCGTCAAGCCTTGGCACTTCGATCTCTCTATTAACGCCCTGCGCTGCTTCAAGCAAAGTTAAATTAACTATCATCTCGAGATCATTGCCGCGCCTCGGAGCGTTCGGATCTGCGCTTTGACGTCTTGAGCTGCCTCCAAAGCCCGCGCCGAATCCGCCGCCGAAGACTGAACCGAATAAATCTCCGAACAAATCATTTAAATCCATTCCGCCCATGCCGCCCATATTATTGCCGGCCGTGCCGAACTGGTCATAACGAGCGCGCTTCTCTTCGTTCTCTAACACTGAG
>JAFSNU010000436.1 GCA_017447325.1 Synergistaceae bacterium
ATTTTTTGCCAAAGGACAAGCCACTTGTGAGCTGTGAGCTAATTATAACATTTGCCGCCACGTCAAAAAACATCCTTTCCGCCTAAAATAAATTCAACATTTTTACGTAAAAACTTTGTTGCTAGTGAAAAATTTTCAAGTTCAGTATAACGCGTGAATTTTTAATTTGTCAAGTTAAATTTTAAATTTAAAATTAAATTAATTTAACGCTCACAAAAATTAAAGCGCGAAGACTTTTATTAACGCCCTCACGCTTTAAATTATATTTAATTAAATTTTAAATTACAAATTGCCCTCGGCTTCCTCGCTGCATAAGCACTTCCAGAGCGATACGCACGCGCAGACCATTATGATTGCAAACGGAGGCGCGGCAGTCAACGAGACTGTCTGAAGATTTTGCAGACCGCCTGTCATTAATAAAACAACTGCAAGCGCGGCCATTAATATTCCCCAAACGCCCATCTTAGATTTAGACGGGTTCAAGTCGCCGTAGTTCGAATACATTGACAGAACAAACGTCGCTGAGTTCGCCGACGTGACGAAGAACGTCGTGATTAAAACTAACATCATCCATGACATGATAGTGCCTAACGGATAATATTTATAAAGCTCGAACACTCCGACGGAAATATCTTTCGTGACCTGCGCCGCGATGTCTATATGCTGGACAAGCTGCAAGTGCAGAGCTGAAGTGCCGAAAATTGCGAACCATGTGAAGCTGCCAAGAGCCGGAACGATTAACACGCCCGCTACAAATTCGGCGATAGTGCGGCCGCGGGAAATTCTCGCGACAAATGAGCCTACAAAAGGCGCCCAGGCGATCCACCACGCCCAGTAATAAAGCGTCCAGTTGTTTAAATGCGACTCGTACTGTCCGCCGTACGGAGCCATGCTGAAACTCTCTTTGACAAGTCCGCTCACGAAGTCGCCGATGCCCGTCATTAAAGATCCGATAATCGGCAGCGTCGGCCCGACAAAGAACAATAACACCATTAATAATAAACAAATAAATAAATTAAAGTTCGCGACCCACTTAATGCCCTTATCTATGCCTAAGACAGCCGAGCCGGTGTAGAAAATCGCTAAGAAAATTATTATGCAGATCTGAATGAACGTCGTCTTGCTCATGCCTAAGATCGCGCCCATGCCGCTGTTGAGCTGCAGCGTTCCCAGACCTAACGAAGTTGTAATTCCGGCAAGCGTCGCGAAAATTGCAAGAACGTCAATCATCTTGCCGAACCATCCGTCAACGGCCTTCTCGCCGACTATCGGAATAAACAGCGAGCTTATTAATCCCGGCTTGTTGCGTCTGAACTGGAAATAAGCCATCGGCATTGCGATGACTGCATAGCCGGCCCACGGGTGAAGTCCCCAGTGGAAGAATGAAATCTGCATTGCGTCACGCGCGGCTTGTATAGAGCCTGGCTCTGCTCCGAACGGCGTGCTGCCGAAGTGAATTAACGGCTCTGCTGCGCCGTAAAATACAAGGCCGACGCCCATACCAGCCGAGAATAACATTGCGAACCATGAGATATTGCTGTGCTCAGGACGATCTTCCGGATTTCCCAAGCGCACGCTCTTAAATCTTGAACAGGCTAATATAATGCAGAAAATTACAAAGCCGTTCATAGTTAATAAATAGCCCCAGCCGAAATATTTTGTTAAGCCGTTAAATAAAGAATTCGCAAAGCTGCCGAAGCCCTCCGGCGACGCAAGACCCCACGCGACTATCGCGAAAGTAATTGCGATAGAGATTAAATAAACCATGTTGAAAGACGAAACTTTATCGGCACCGCTTGCCGAACCCGTGACTAAAAAATCACGGCCTTCGTCATTTTTATTTTTATTATTATCTGACATTAAAACTCGTTGGCTCCTTTCCTATCTTAATCTTAATTTATTATTAAATTCTAAAAATACAAAAAATAAGCTGGCAGCAGACTATAAAATCTGCACCAGCTTTTTATATTTAAATTAGAATTTTGACGGGAATACTGTCGGCTCTTCGACTTTCGTAGCAAGCGCGTCAAGTGCCGCACCAACGCGGCTCGTTCTGAGCTGCCACTCGGCCTCTTTGCTTAATTCCGGATCGCCAAGCGGATACGGAACTGAAACAGTCTGAACCATGCGGTTTGCGCCAACGGTCTTTGCAACGTCGATTAAGTTGCACATCATAGTTACCGGAATACCACTGCGCTCAATTTCTCTTGCCATCGTTGCACCGCAACGAGTACAAGTTCCTCAGGTTGACGTTAAGACAACTGCGTCAACTTTTGCGTCGTGTAATTCCTGCGCGATCTCTTTGCCGAACTTAGCAGCAAAGGCCTGCGTCGTTCCAGTTCCGACTGTCGTGTAGAACCAGTCGTGAAGTTTGCCGATCTTGCCCTGTTTCTCGAAATAGCGCATTGCGTCAACAGGAATGCCTCTGTCAGGCACTGCGCACATTGCCGCAGGGTCAAATCCGGCGTGAATTGTCTTGAACTGCTCAGGCGGAAGATTGTCAAGTTTGGAAATATCGTACTTGCCCCATTTTTGAGCCGACGCGCTCTGAATTCTGTCAGGGTTGTCGATAGGCACAACGCCGCTTGAAGATACAAGCGCGATAGTCGCCTTGCTGAGATCAAGCACCGGAGCTGCCGGCGGGATCTTCTCCATCTTCGGGATGATTAACTCCGTCTGGAACGGCTCGCCGTTTAATTTCTTGAGCAGCATATCTATAACTCTATCAGCTGCGATAATTCCGTCCGGCTGAGGAATCTCGGCACGAATTCCGCGCGGGAAGTAGCCCTCTTGAGCTGCCGGCAAAAGCTCTTCGCCCTTCGCAATTTTCTCAGCGAATGCTGCCATGGGTGTTAAGTCGGCCTTCATGAACGTCGCCTTACGTCCGCCCTTGAATATATATGCTACTGCTTTATATTCTTCAACGCCCGGGTTCTCCTCGTTCATTGAAGTGATAACCGGCACATGATAACGCTCTGACACTGCCTTGCACATAATGCCGCAGCCCACGCCGTAACGTCCAGCCATGAACGCCGGGCCCGCAAAGAATATATCAAACTCTTTAGTGTCAAGCCATGCGAAAATTTCTTTTAACGCCTCGTCAGTATGATTTGTGATATAGTTGTCGCCGCAGACTATCGTATTAGTGACCTCGATATCAGGCATCATACCGTTAAGCAGATTGGAGTTGCCGATTAATTTGTCATGAAAGATCGGCGTCTGATCTGCCTTGTCCTCTCCGCCTATTCCGGCGAAGAACTGATTAATATAATGTATAGCTTTCATAATTATTCACGCCCCTTAAAGTTAAAAATCAGCGCACGTTCTCTTTGACCAGCCGCTAATATGATTGGCGCAGAACATTCCGTTGTTCTCCATTACGAAAGAGCCGTCCGGTCTGATGCAGCCTTCCCATCCGCCGGAGTTGCCGTCGCGTGCAAGAGCTTCAAGCTCGCCGATAACTTCCATTCCGGCAGGGAACTCGTACATCTGGGAGACGTTTCCGGTCGTGACTAAAGCGTCAGTAGCGGGGTTCATTGAGACTAACGGCTGAGATGCGCCGTCGCGTCCCGTGCATTCGTCCGAAAGTCCGATCGTCTTAATGCCAAGCTTCTCAAGCTCGACAAGCATAGCCGTATAGTCAACGTCCGGGTTGCCGTAGCCTTCTTCGACTACTACAGCAGCCTTCGCGCCAAGGCTCGTTGCGATCTGTCCGGCCATTTTAACGCATCTGACTTTCTCGTCCATTTTAACGTTTAAGGTTGACATAAGCACGCCTAAAAAATTAATCGTCTTGCCGTGCTGTTCGTATAATTTTTTAATCATGGGATTGACGGCGAACTCGTAGGTCGAGATCTTTGATGACGTCGGCATGAAGCTGCCCGACACCATGCAGCCGTCTAATAATTCGTTCGGGTGCATCAGGGTAGGAAGAATATGATTTCCGTCCCAGCCGTAAATCAACGTGTTGTATCCCATTGTCTCCATCTGGGTCTGAGGCTGTAAGACATAGAGAACGCCCGGGAGTTTCTTGACGTCGTCGCTTCTGTCCGGAATAGCCGGCAGATCATAGACTTCGATATTCTCAGGCTCTAAGTCTTTGACGCACTGGCCGATATACTCGGCAAGTCTCATGCCCGCCCAGCGCAGCGCATGATTTTTCTTCTGCTGCTCGTGACGCTCGAACTCTTCGTCAGTGTCGGCAACTAAAACTAAATTAGGCATATCGCCGAAAATAGTATGATGCTGATATTTGCCGCCCATGGCGATAACTCCGTCCTGGAATCCGCCCGCGTGCTCTCCGACGACTATTAACGAGCAGTCTTGCAGGCAATGCGTGCGTCCTGATCCGGCGATCTCCATCTCGCTTAATACGCCGGGGAATACGCCGTGGCCGCCGCTGACTTTGCAGCGCATCTCGACCGCCTCTTTAACAGGGCATAAAATAATATTATCGCCCGGGTGAACGATCTTTAAGTCCGCCGTCGTGATATGCTCGTCTTCATGAACGACTTTTAATAAATCTTCTTTGTCGAGCGTTAAAATTCCGTTCGCGTAGGCAGTCTTGTCCCCGAACTTAATATCTTTAACGTGAAAGGCTCCAATTTCAAGTCTCATAAAAATTTCACTCCTCGATAATTTTCCGCGAGAAGACTGAAATTAAATTTTAAAAATTTTAAAATAAATTTGTTCACTCTGATTATAAAATATTTTAAATAATTTTACGCGCAAAAGCTATAATTAAAATCATGAAAAAATTTTTAGTGAAATGCGTGATTTTAAATTCATGATATAATGCTCACGAGTTTTAAAAATTTTTAAATTTAAAACTTTTCTCGAGTCCAAGCTCGAAGTTTTTCAACTACATTTTCAACTACACAAAAATATTTTAAATTTAATTTACATAAAGCTTTACGAAAAAAATTTTAAAAATAACGTGAAGCAAAATTTTTTGTGCGTAAAAAAATTTGGTATTTTTAAAATTTTCAAACTTTTATGTCACGTGCGCAAAAAATTTTTAAATTAAATTTTAAATTAAAACTTGACGTGAAATTAAATTTTATTTTAATATGTTTGCAAGCTTTAAAGAATTTTTAAAATTTAATTTTAAACTCGAAAGCGTGGTGAAAAAATTATGGCAGTCGTAGAGATCACGAAAGAGAACGCCGAGGCCGAGGTGAAAGGCAGCGAGATACTTGCAGTGCTTGACTTCTGGGGTCCGAAGTGCGTTCCGTGCATGGCGCTTTATCCTAAGTATCACGAACTCGCGGAGAATCCGAAGTACGAGGGCAAAGTTAAATTCTGCTCGGTTGACACGTCAAAGAACCGCCGCGTGGCGATGATGTTTAAAGTTATGCAGCAGCCCACGTTCTTATATTACAAGAACGGCGAGGAAGTCGGACGCATCGGCGGAGACGACACGACTATCGAGGCTATCACGGCCAAAGTCGAGGAGCTTATGTAGTTAATTTTTGGATTTAAATTAAACAGCTGATATTTTAAATATTTTAAAAATTACCGGCTGTTTAAAAATTTTTGATTTAATTAATTTAGAATTCGCGGAAGTCTGAAATAAAAAATAAATAAAACTCTGATTGAAATTGATTTAAAGAATATAAAATTATTTTAATTTAATTTAATAATTAATGAAAGGAAGGTGTCAGACATGGGGAAATTAGCAGGAAAGAAATTATTGTTGCTCGGTGAGCGTGACGGCGTCCCGGGACCTGCGATGGAAGCATGTTTGAAGGACAGCGGTGCTGAGATAATTTTCTCGGCGACCGAGTGTTTTGTCTGAACCGCAGCAGGAGCGATGGACCTGCAGAATCAGCAGCGCGTTAAGGACGCAGCTGACAAGTACGGCACGGATTGCGTAGTAATTCTTGGCAGCTCTGACGCAGAAGGCGCAGAGATTTACGCTGAGACAGTTACAGCCGGCGATCCGACTTATGCAGGCCCTCTCGCTGGAGTCTCGTTGGGACTCCCTGTATATCACGTATTCGATCCCATTATTCGCGCTGAGTGCGACCCCGCGGCTTGGGAAGAGCAGATCAGCATGATGGAAATGGTGCTTGAGCCTGATGCTCTCGCCGAGGCCGTCAAAGGCATGCGCGAGCAGTACAGCAAGAACGTGATTGAATAATAGGCAAATTTCAAGTTGAAATAAAATTTATAGCCCAGGGGGATTTGCCCTTGGGCTTTATTTGTAAATTTTTAATAAATTTAAAAATAATATATATATAAAGGAGAAAAAATTTTAATGGCAAGTGTCGGAATTAAGAGTTACGCGTATTGTTTAAATCATGCGCCGGAGACCGGAAGCTATTACGGAGGCACGCCCCACGAGGCGAGAACGAGCGGCAAGGAGCAGGAGTACGTTGACGCTCTGCCCAAGCATTTGCAGACTTACGATCAGGCTCTGCACTATGCGCCGAATCAGACTTATATCGGCGGAATTTCTTACGAAGAGTTTGAAAGTTTAGCGACGCCGTGGACTGATAATCCGCTGCCGGATGAGAAGGCGCAGCGTTACGGCAAGTTTGGCGAGCTTATGCCTGAAGATGAATTTTTAGGATTAATTTCGGCTTGCGACGAGTTCGAGCTTGTCTGGCTTGAGCCGAGCTTCGCCCAGGCAGTGAGCGAGAAGTTAGCAAAAGATCCCTTTATCACTGAGGCGATAGTCAAGCGCGTTGTACGTCCTAAGAACATGCATGACATAGCCGAGATTAAAGCTGAAGTTGAAGAGCGCGACGGATTATATTTATATCATGACGGCAAGCCGGTGGGTTGTGTGCGCAGCGGCCATCCTACTGACCCATGCTTAACGTCTCACGTATTGCTTGAGAATTTAGCCGGCAAAGCGTCGGGCGTGCTTGCTTTACTGCATTTATTAAAGAACAGCGGTCTTGATGCTAAAGATTTAGATTTTGTAATCGAGTGCTCGGAAGAGGGTGCTGGCGACGTCGGACAGAGAGCCGGCGGAAACTTTGCTAAAGCTATAGCTGAAGTTGCGGGATGCGTCAACGCGTCGGGCTGCGATGTCAGAGGCTTCTGCGCTGGCCCTGTTAATGCTATGATTAACGCGGCGGCTCAGGTTGCGTCGGGAGCGAGAAAGAATATCGCTGTCGTTGCGGGCGGTTCTATTCCCAAGCTTTACATGAACAGCAGAGATCACGTTAAAAAAGGCTTACGCGCTTTAGAGGACTGCGTGGGAAGCTTTGCAGTTTTGATGCTGCCGGATGACGGAACGATGCCGGTAATGCGCCTTGATGTGTTAGGCAAGCACACTGTCGGAGCGGGCGGCGCACCTCAGGCTGTAACGTCGGCTTTAACGTTCGAGCCGCTGCAGGCTGCCGGCTTGACGTTTGCAGACGTTGACAGATTTGCGCCTGAACTTCAGAATCATGAAATTACAGAACCGGCTGGAGCGGGCAACGTTCCGCTTGCGAATATTAAGATGATCGCGGCACTCGCAGTCATGAAGAAAGCTGTTGAGAAGGCTGACATGATGAAGTTTATAAAAGAACATGGCACGGTCGGCTTTGCTCATACTCAGGGACATATCCCGGCTGGAGTTCCGTTTATCGGACCGGGCTGCGAGCTTATTAACGAGGGCAAGATTAAGCGCTTTATGGTAATCGGCAAGGGCAGCTTGTTCTTAGCGAGATTAACTAATCTTGCGGACGGCGCGTCGTTCTTAATCGAAGCTCCGACGGGCAAGCCGGCGTCAAGCTCTGCCGTGACTAAAGACGACGTTAAGGCGTTAATACTTGAAGCTTTAAGCGAAGTCGCGGGCAAGTTAAATTAATTTAATTTTAATTTTAATTTAGCGCATATATAAGAGGAAGAACTTATGGCTGATAATAAGATAAAAAAAGTAATCGGCTCGGCTTTGCTTGATATTATAGAGTCAGCGAAGTCCGGCGGGCCGAAAGTCCGCGTTGGATTAATGGCGTCGGGAAGCGAGCACGGGGCGGAAGAAATCGCGAAAGGCGCGAGGCTCGCTGCTCAGACTTATAATAACGTCAAGCCTGTATTAATTGGCCCTAAAGTTGCAGGTTATGACGAGTTTGAATATATTGAGTGTGCCGAGTGCGATATACCGGCAGTTTTAGAGGCTGCTGTGAAAGAGGGCAAGGTTGACGGAGCTGTTGCAATGCACTTCCCGTTCCCGCTTGGAGTTACTACTATTGGACGCGTGTTGACGCCCGGGCGCGGCAAGCCTATGATTTTAGCTTCGACGACCGGCACGTCTTCGACTGTCAGAGGCGAGGCCATGCTTCGCAATGCAGTTTACGGCATCGCAGTTGCTAAAGCTTTAGGAATTGCAAAGCCGACTGTCGGAATTTTAAATGTAGATACAGCGCAGCCGGTGTTTAGAGCTTTAACGCACATGAAAGAGAAGGGCTATGATATAACGTTCGGCTCGTCTGTGAGAGCGGACGGCGGCTCTGTACTTCGCGGCAACGATATTTTGACCGGAGCTGTCGATATTTGCGTGACTGACACTTTGACGGGAAATGTTTTAGTAAAAATGTTCTCGTCGTTCACGACCGGCGGGTCTTACGAGTCAACGGGCTGGGGCTACGGACCTTCGTGCGGCGAGGGCTGGAAATATGTCGTGTCGATTGTGTCGAGAGCATCAGGAGCACCGGTTATCGCTAACGCGTTAGCATTCACGGCGAGCGTTGTTGCGGGCGGACTTCAGGAGAAAGTAGCTGAAGAGTTAAAGGCCGCGCGTAAAGCTGGGCTTGATGATGAGATAGAGGCTTTAACGCCTAAAGCAGCGCAGGCCGAGGAAGAGGTCAAAGCTCCGGCTGCCGAGCCCACGGACGACGAGCTGCATGGCATTGATGTATTAGAAATTGATAATGCCGTTAAAGTTTTATGGAAGGCTAATATTTACGCTGAGTCGGCGATGGGCTGCACGGGGCCGGTTATAAAGATGCCCGCACGTCATATCGAGACAGCGAAAGAGTTATTAAAACAGAACGGATATTTATAAAATTTAATTTAATTTTAAATGCGAGGGGCTTTATTAATTTAAGGCCTCTCGTGTTTTATATAATTTAAATCATGATTGCGCAAAAATATAAAATATTTTTTGATAAAGTTTTTAATCCGATAGCTTTATATAAAATTCGAGATAGCGTTAAAAAGCCTGTCACTCCGAGCGACATAATATTTGTTGACGTTAATCCGGCTTATGAGCGGGTAATGAAGTTAGAGCGGGATAAAATTATCGGCAAAAGTTTTGTTGACGTGTGGCCGATGGCTGAGCCTTGCTGGGCTGATATAGTAGTTAAATGTTTTAATAAAAATATGAGCGTGCGGTGCGAGGGCGAAAGCCATGACACAGGCAGCTGGCTCGAGGCTGTCGCGTTTCCTGTGTCGCACGACATGGCGGCGGCAATCTTCAGCGACATGACGGACTGGAAGAAGTCTGAAGATGAATTAAAATTAAATCAGGAGCGTTTGCGCGAGTTCGCGGCGAAACTGACTTTGAGCGAGGAAAATACACGGCGGGACATAGCGCAGGATCTGCACGATCATTTGGGCTATGAGTTAGTCTCGCAATTAATGACGTTAAGAACTTTAAGCGAAAAAAATTTGCCTGAAGATATAAGCAAAATTATTAATGACTTAATTAAAAACACTGAAAAATTAATCGCGGCAAATCGAAATTTAGTATTTGAGTTAAGCCCGTTAGTATTAAAAGAAGTTGGACTTAATCCGGCGCTTGAAGCTTTAGCTAAAAATATGCTCGAGCCTCGGGGCATTGAATATGAATTAATATTTAACGGCAGCATGGAAGAGATTCAGATTGACGATGATATTTGCGTGCTGCTTTATAGAATGACGCGGGAATTATTATTTAATGTTATAAAGCACGCGCATGCGACGAAAGTAAATATAATAGTTAACCGAGGCGCGAGCAAGAGCATGGTTGCGGTTGAGGACAACGGCAAGGGCTTTGACGTGAATAAAATTAAATATGGACTTGGATTGTTCAGCATACGCGAAAGGCTTTTGCCTATTGGCGGCGAGATGAAAATAATATCAGCTCCGAACTCCGGAACGATGATAGTCATGACCTGCCCGTCGACGCTCACGGACTGAAAATTAAAACTTCCCGCGTGACGGAGAAATTTATAAAATTATATATTATTATAAATTATAATATAAAGAAATTTTATTTAATTTAATATCGGCTGGTGAGCGAGTGAGCGCGAAAGATAAGGATATTGCGGAGAAAAAATTCGAGTCGTTTGACGACGTCTTTGCGGCCATAGTGAACGCATTTTTTGCGATGCGCGGGATTAAAGATCGAGTTGATCCGAAGGCTTTAGAAAATATAAAGCCGCGCACGAGTTATAAATCTTCGGACGACGAAGTGCGGGAGCAGGAACGCGACGTTATTAAACTTTGGAAGAGACCTGACGGCGAGACTGTAATATGTCTTGTCGGTCTTGAAAATCAGAGCAGCATTGATAAATATATGCCGCTGCGGGTAATGAGCTATGAGGGCGCGGACTATCGGGCGCAGCTGCCGGTGAAGCCGAACGGGCCGAAGCCGCATTTTGTTATAACTTTAGTTTTATATTTCGGCGTTAAGAGACGCTGGCAAAAGGATCTTTCACTGCATGAAGTTTTGAATGTGCCTGAGCAGTATCGGCAGGTAGTGAATGATGTGAAATTGAACGTTATTGAGCTTGCCTGGCTGAGCGATGAGCAAGAGAAGTTGTTTAAGAACGGGCAGGATAAAGAAGTTAATGATGAGCAGGATAAAAAGGTTAAGGACGACGCTTATTATCTTGTTCACATGCTTGGTCAGATACGCCGGGGCGAGGATATTACTATTCCGCCTGTTGATACTTTAGAGCATTTATCGGATTTTTTATATGTGTTAGAGGCTTTAGTAGGATCAAAAAAATATAAAATTATTCTTGATAAGAATAACGCTGAACAAGGAGGTAATAGTAAAATGAGATACGCAAAAATGTTCGAAGCGGTTAGACAAGAGGGACGCAACGAGGGGCGCGATGAAGGTCGTATCGAAGGACGCGACGAGGAATACGCTAACGTGCGCAGTCGTTTAATCTCAGAGCTTGGTATGTCGCCGGAGGAAGCTGACAAGTTTGTCAATCCTGTTTTAGCTGGAGCAAATTAAAAATGAAGTTAAATACTATATGGGAAGCAGCGAGAGACGAAGGGCGTATCGAGGGCCGTATCGAGGGACGCGACGAGGCATACGCTAACGTGCGCAGTCGTTTAATCTCAGAGCTTGGTATGTCGCCGGAGGAAGC
>JAFSNU010000437.1 GCA_017447325.1 Synergistaceae bacterium
ATTTAGCTCGGGCTGCCTTTAGGCTTGAATAAGCTCACAATAATTTGAGAGCTATCGCCGCTCCGTGTCATCTCTATGCGCCTAATGCCGCAAGCTTGGCCGCGTACATCTTACAAACTCCGAACAGTTGCGCCGCGAACAGGTCATCATCACTTAGTAGTCTTGTTATCCGTCGGTATCAATAAAAAATCCGGCTCGGTCTTGGCTGTGTTATTGCCGCTCGGTCTGAAATTTGCTGCTATGCGTCCGAACTCGTCCCTCGGCAAAGCTTCGAAATTAACATTAGCATACAACTTCAATACAAGCTCACCCGTTGGCAGCTGTCCAATTTCGCCGATGCGCTGCGCCGTAATGATATTAACGCCGTTGCTTCTATTTTTAACGTTAGTTGTGACTTCTAAACTCGCAATTCGTTTAAATTTCACGTCTACGCGCCCCCCTTTCTAATTGCCCGCCTGAGCCTGCGTGTCAAGCCATTCATTAACTTTCTCCACTCTCCAACGCCTACATTTGCCAATTCTGATACCCGCCGGTATTTCTCCATTACGGAGCATTTTAAATAGAGTTGACTTCGCGACTTTAAGCTTTTTAGCTAAGTCTGATATAGTTAAACACTGCATTTCATCCATGCTTGCATTCTCCTTTTTTAATATGTTAAAATATAATAAATACGTTATTACGCGCTCGGCGTATTTTATGCGCCGTCGCTTTATGCTAAAAAACTTTTAAAAGCCGTCCGCTTCTGCCTAAAGCGTGACGGTATTCTTTTATCTGTAATTATACAAAATAAATGCCTGCATGTCAAATAAATGCTTGCTTGTCGAATAAATTCATGTTATTATATATACATTAGTAAATAATTTATTAACACATGGGGGAGAGTAAAGGAATTATGAAATTTAATATAAGGTTAAGAGCTTTATTAAAAGAAAAGAAAATAACTTTTGAAGAGCTTGCTAAATATTTAAATTGCACAAAACAAGCGGTCTCTAATTATTGCCGTGGAGTGACAACGCCTAATTATGAGACTTTAATTAAGCTTGCTGACTATTTCGGCGTGTCTTGTGATTATCTGCTGACGGGCGTTGAGCCACAAGATAAGGGCGAACATCAAGAAATTAAATTATCTGGCGTGGCTATAGAAAAAATGAAAGAATATGACAGTGAAATATTAAAGTTAATTGATAAAATTTTGTCTGATGATGAATTTTATATTTCTTTAATTACGAGTACGCTGTTTGCAAATTTTCAAGGTAAACAGCTTTTAGACTTTTTCGAATCTCAAAATATAGATTTTTTTAATACAATAAAACATGAAAATAATATATCGCCTATGAACAAAAGAAAAATGAAAAAATATGAGAATGAATATGAAGATTTAATAGATAATGTAATAAAAACTTCTTGTAAGGCGATGTTAGAATATTTTTATAACTTCTTTAAAGAAAATACTGCCATTAAAGAAACTTTAAATAAATTTTATGGAGAGCCGAAAAGCTTGGACGAGTTAATAATTATCCCGCCTAAAAGCTCACACCCCGCGCCGTCCGATGCGCAACCTTAAAGCCCGCATGAAAATAAAATTTTGCCGGAGCTGCTTTAGTCTCCGGCAATTTATTTTAAATCGCAAAATTTTCGCGTCTCATATTCACGCGTTAAGCTATGTTTTGAATTTCAAAAGGATAAAATACTTTGGCAAGAAATTAAATGCGGGCTTTATTGCTCGCCTACTTGCTGAGATATATATAATTCACAAAGATAATTTATTATTTCGTTCATGGTATAGCCCTGCGCCTTTGCTATGGCCTTTAACTG
>JAFSNU010000052.1 GCA_017447325.1 Synergistaceae bacterium
TTTAACCGGAGCTTTAACGGCTTTCTTTGAGTTAGAGCTTGAGCTTGCAGCTTTAACTTCAGGAGCTGGAGGATTATAAGCGGCTTCGCTATTCGACTGCTCATAAATCACCGGCAGCGGCGGATTATAAACAACGCTTGAAGTATTTTCAGCTTCGGCTTCAAGTTCAAGCTCTCTATCCGGCTCAAAATTATTATTTGCGCTCGGAGGCGTATAGACTTGACCGCCTGAGTTTAAATTATTCGCTCTCGGCGGCATATAAACTTGATTATTATTATTAGCACTCGGCGGGACATAAACAGACGGACTCCATGCGTCGCCGTCGTTCGGAGTTGCGCCTGGCTCGGGCGGAGTGTAAACGGGGACTTTCGGCACGACAGGATTATTCTGCGCGTCAGGCCTATTAGGCAGTCTTGAAGCTTGCGGCGAGTTCGGCGGAATTATCGTCCCGCTGCGCGTCATAGTAGGAATTTCATACACGCGTCCCGGGCGTTTCTTGTCCCATAGAGCAGTTTTAGTGTCGTTGGGATAAGTCATAATTCTTGACAGCGGATCAAACAGCGGATCGATCTGCACGGCTTTAGTGTAAAAATATTGAGCCTCGGCAAAACGTCCCGTGCGCTCGTGATACAGCCCGTACAAGTACCAAGCTTCCGCGCTTTTACGCTGCTCTTGAACTGCCTTTTGCAGCCACGGCCTTGCCTCTTCGTAGCGATGCTGATTCATTAATTCTTTGCCCCGCTCCAACGAAGTTTTTCTAACGGGCGTTAATACTGCTCTCTTTATAACTTGCTTTTTAGGCTTGCTTGCGGCTTTTTTCTTAACGGGCTTTTTAATGCTCGCCTTTTTAACGGCCTTCTTAATCTGCGCCTGAGCTTCCGGCCCGGTGTCAGGATACCCGTCCGCTAAAGCAGCAGCCGGAGCGATTAAAAAATTCGCGGCGAGAAACGCGCTCAAAATTAATTTATTATTCACACGCATTTTCTATATAATCCCTTTCTTTCTTGCTCTTGTGACCTGCGTTTTCTTTATGACTATATCTTCAAGCGTTATCGGCTCTTTCTTGTTGTCTTTAATCACGCGCACGACTGCGTTATTATCATAAACTTTAATAACTTTAACCTGGCCAATTCTCTCCGGCAGAACCGCGACGGGATTTTCGGGATCGACAGTCACGTAAGTGTCCGCGCGCATCACGTCTAAAACATCTCCGACACGAACGGCGGCCATGCCCGGGCGAGCCTGAGAACCTAACGAGATAATATATTCGCGCCTGTGACGTGAAGACTTAGCATACGGCGAGATAATCCGTCCGACTGTTGCAAACGACGGCGAGAAAGTTTCGCCGGGCTTGTGAAGTGCATTATTAATCTGCGACATCGACTGATTAAAACATTCTTCGATAGCATTTTTAAACGCCTGCCAGTGGCTCGTGCCTTTAAACTGATCCCATGTCAATCTGCTCATCTTCTGACCTTTATAGCTTGAGCCTGTCAAGTTTAACAAGTCAAGGCCATTGTCAAAAGGCTTGGGCAAAGATTTAATTACTACATTAAACCAGAATAAATCTTCGGCGTTATCGAGCGTAAATCTCTTATCTCGTCCCTCGACCGTCCGCGATGCAATTTGCCTTGCGCCCGACGCGTCGTAAACTCTTAATCTGAACTGCGCCCGTGCGCTCTCAAAATTTCCGACGACATGACGCTCTTTCATGATCGCATTAAATAATTCAAGCTGAACGGCAAGATCGTCGCCGCGCCTCGAGCCCGAGAGCCATCTGTTCATTCCCGCCTCGTCAAGAACTCGAACTTCGACAGCCGGCGAACGTTTAAACAAAGTCTCGAGATAATCTGTCATCTTTTGATCTAAAATATTATACGGATAAAATTTGCTCTCCCAGATCTCAATTCCGGTTGAGTTAATCGTCGGGAAGATAACGACCGAAAGGCTGTCCTTCGCGTAAGCAAAATTAATATTAAAAATTAAAATTAACGCGCATAAAACAAATTTATAAAATTTTTTATTCAGGATCATGCACTCCATTTTATTTTCATATTTAAATTCAAATTTAAATTTCATTTTATCATATTTAAAATATTTAAAATTTCGCAAAAAATTTTTCGTGTTATAATACATTAAATCAATCAAACTTTTTCAAAAGTAAACTCGAAGTTTTTCAACTACATTTTCAACTACAAATCATTAATCTAAATTCTTTATTTGCAATTAATTGCACTCACGTTTACAAAAATAAACTCGTCAAAAAATTTTGCGCTAAATTATTTTTGATTAATAAAATTTTTCATTAAGCTCCGAGCTCAAGATCAAAAAAATTTTTCATCAAGCCGCGAGCCCAAGCTCAAAAAATTTTTCATCAAGCCTCGCGAGTTAAGGCAAAAAATTTTTCATCAATAAAAGTCAGTAATTTATACGATATGGTTATTAAAAGTCAGTGCTATAATTTCTTGCGTGATTGAGAGCGAGATTTAGTTATTAAGTCTCACGAAAATTTTATGAATAAAAGGATTTGGAGAGTGATTTAATTATGATGAAGAGAAATTATTTGCCGGCGATGTTCGACAGGTTTATGGACAGTGCGAGTTTGTTTGACGGCTTTAATGACATGGCCGACCAGATGCGTGCGCCGTTCTTTGAGAACGGACTTGCGGGACTTTCTGCCCGTGCCGATCTCTATAGAAAGGACGGAAAAATTTTCGCCGAGGCCGAGCTGCCGGGGATTAAGCCGGAGGACGTTGAGCTTCATGTTTACGCGGACAGGCTTACACTGTCGGCTGAGAAAAAATTTGAGAGCAAGGACGAAGGCAGCGAGGGCAAAAATTATTTCAGGTCTGAGCGCAGCTGGGGCAAAGTCGAGCGTGTAATATCGTTCCCTGTTGAAGTCGATCCCGACACGGCAAAAGCGAGCTTTAAGCACGGAGTTTTGACCGTCGAGATTGCCGAGAGAACGCAGGACAAGGCGCACAAGAAAGTTGACATTCAAGCTGAGAATTAAGAATTAAAATTTAAAAATTAATTAAATAAAGCCGGTTGAGATTTTAAAATTTTAAAGTTTCAGCCGGCTTTTTATTTTATAATAATTTTATTTTAATTTAAAAATTTTCTGGAGGCTGATTCAAAAATGCAGCGCGGACTTTACGAAAAATTTTTCAGTTACGACAGGCTTGACGTTATACTCGACGAGTATCTTAATTCGAAGCCTGATGCGAATTGCTATTATTTTAATTCTAACTGGCATGCCCGCAAAGACTTAAAAATTTTAGCGGATGATTTCACGAGCTTATTAAAAGCGGCCGGCTTTAAGAAAGGTCAGCGTCTCGTCGCGTTGATGCCGAACTCGCCCATGACGCTCGCGGTTATAATTGCGGCTTGGAGACTGGGCGGTGTGTTCTGTCCGTTGAACGAGAAGTCCGGCAAGCTCTCGTTATTAAGAACTTTAAATTTATTAAAGCCGTTCGCCGTGATTATATCTCAGAGCGTGAAACAGGAGCTTGCGGACGCGCTGCGTGAGAATGACTGGCCGGTTATAATTTGCCCTGACGAAGCCATGCCGGACGCAAAAGATTTTCAAGGCAAACTTCAAGAGGACGAGAGCGAGGAGCTTGCCGTAATATTTTCTACAAGCGGCACAACCGGCGATCCTAAGGCCGTGCCTTTAACTCACAAAAATATAATTGACAACTGCCTTGCGTGCCTTGAGAATATTTATCAGCTTGAGCCTGAAGACAGATTTTTGAACGTGCTGCCGAACTTTCACGCGTTTGGCTTTACGGTCAGCATTATACTTCCGTTACTGTGCGGCGCGTCGCTGGTAATCGTCCCGGGCTTCATGCCGCCGAGCAACACGCTTAAAGCAATTATAGAAACTAAAGCAAATTTATTATTATTAGTGCCGACTATGGCAATATTTTTAACGGGATTATTAGAGCGCAATAATCAAA
>JAFSNU010000438.1 GCA_017447325.1 Synergistaceae bacterium
ATAGACTCGCATTATAACACGTATAAATATGCGGGACTTCCGCCGACGCCGATATGCGTCCCGGGCGACGCCGCTTGGGCTGCCGCGTTAAGCCCTGAGTTAAACGAGTATTATTATTACGTTGCCGGCAAGAACGGCTATCATTATTTTTCGAGCAATTATTCTGAACATTTAAGAAACGTAAGAAAGGCGCGGTCTGAGCGATGAAACGCAAGAAGTCAAAAGTTCGCGGCTCATGGGGTGAGTTAATATTTTTTTGCTTAATGTTAGGCGGATTTTATTTTGTGCTGGCCTTGCTTAATTTCCCGTTGGTAGGCGAGCGCGGCTTGAGCTGCGGCGAATATTTAAGGTCGCGCTGGGGCGGAGCTGTGATAGTTATATTTTTATTCTGGATTTATTTATGCTTCGCGAGGTTAATGCGCGTTCGAGTGCCGAGGATCACCGCGCAGATTTTAGGGACGCTGATGCTTTATTTTGCGTTGAATTTTATATTTGGCTTGGTGAGACACGCCGGGCTTGACGCGAGGCTTGCGATCTTCACGCCGAGCTATACGGGCTTGAGCCTTGCGGGATTTTTTGTCTTGAATTTCGGAGCGCCCGGGGCGATAATCGCGGCGGTAATATTTTTGTTGATTGCGGCGTTTTTATTTAGGTCGCATGTTATATTTGCCGTGATGCCGCATGTGTTTAATTTTGTTGATAAGATAAACGAGAAATTTAATTATTACGAAGAGGAAGAGGAAAGTAATAATAAAAGATTGACGCGGCGCGAAAGAATTTTAGAGGAAGCGCAGGAGAAAGAGCGCGAGAGATTAGAGCGTGAAGAGCAGGAAGAGCGTGAGCTTGAGGAGCAGGAAGAGCTTGAAGAACTTGAAGAGCTGGAGAGATTAGAGCGTGAAAATTTAGAGCGGGCGCGTAAGCTTGAGCGTAAGAAACTGGAGCAGGAAGCAAAGGCGAGCGAAGTTAAAGATAAAGATTTTGAAGATAAAGAGCCTGAAAGTAAGAGCAGCGAGCTTAAAGAGCTTGAGGCTGAACAGGAGCGCGTGAAGAAATTAGAGAGCGAAGAGAGAACAAGGCGCGAGGCGAGGTTAAAAGAGCTGAGAGAGATTAAAGAGCAGGAAGCTTTGAACGAGAGCAAGAATGAGATTGAGCGCAGGATCGAGAATAAAATTAAGAGCATAGAAAATTTATTGAATTATAAAAATGAAAGTGATGTTCAGGCAAAGCAGCCGCAGGATATTTTGGGCGATTTATTAAGCTCGTTGGAGTCCGGAGCGTTTGCAGTGCCGGATAAATTATTGAAGCCGATTGACGACGATATAAGGCCGGAAGTTAAGCGCGGAGTTTCAAGCGATGATTTAGATTTGCAAAATGAAAATGTTGAAGATGAAGAAGAGTATATTAAAGATGAAGAAGATTTTGAAATAAAAGATTTGGAAGTGCCGGAGGAGATTATAAATCAGGGCTTGATTATAATCGATACTTTAAAAAATTTTGGAGTGAACGCAAGCATAGCGCATATAATTATAGGGCCGGCTTTAATTCAGTTTCAGCTTGAGCTGGCTCGGGGCGTTAAGGTTGATCGGCTGCCGAGGTTCGCAAATGATCTGGCAATGGCCTTGGCCGTAATGTCAGTGAGAATAGAGGCGCCTATCCCGGGCAAAAGATTTGTCGGAATTGAAATTCCAAATTTAAATCCAAAAATTATTGAGCTTAATGACGCTCTTAATTCGCAGGAGTTTAAAGATAAGAGCGCGAAGCTTGAGCTGCCTTTGTTATTAGGCGCGGATATAGAGTCGCATTATTTAATTTCGGGGCTTGAGTACATGACGCATTTAGTCATAGCAGGAGCGGCGGCGTCCGGCAAGAGCGTATTTATTAATAACTGCATTATGTCGATGTGCAGTAATAATTCGCCTGAGAGTTTAAAATTAATTTTGATAGATCCTAAGCGCGTTGACTTTGCAATTTATGACGGGCTGCCGCATTTAATCGCCGCGCCGGTTGCAGATTCTCAAAAAGCGAGCGAGGCGTTATTATGGGCAGTAAACGAAATGGAAAGACGCGTAAAATTATTTGCCGATTTGAAAGTCAGAAATTTAGCGGCGTATAATTTTAAAATAGAGCAGGGCGAGCGTTTAGCCAGAATAGTCATAATAATCGACGAGCCCGGCGACTTGCTTTATATTAGCTCAGCTGAAAATAATTCGCAGCGCGGGGCTGACGAGCTGATAGATTTATTAATCCGCAAGGCCGGCCCGGCAGGAATTCATTTAATTATCGCGACGCAAAGGCCGTCGATAAATTTAATTGCGAATATCATTAAAACTAATATAGCAGCCCGTGCGGCGTTTAAATTAACTTCGCAGACTGAGTCGCGTTTGTTTGCCGGAGTGAGCGGAGCTGAAAAGCTGCAAGGACGCGGCGACATGCTGTATATATCTCCGGCCTCGCAGTATCCCGTCAGGCTTCAGACTTTAAATTCTAACGAGAAAAATATTTTAGAGTTTATAGCTTTAATGCGGAAGAAAATTTAATAAAGCTTGATGTTATTTTTAAACTCTATTGCTCAACTCTCTGCGTTAAAAATAATTAAATTTAAATTTTGCACTATAAAATTATTTAAATTATAATATTTTAAATTTTATTTCGGGAGGATTTAAAGTCATGAAAAAGCTTTTTGCGTTAGTAATTCTTTCGTTGCTTGCCTGTCCTGCTCTTGCCGCTTCTCATTCACAAGTCATAATTAATTTCCCGACGGCCTCGGCCTCAGGAGCTTTATACGCAGTCGGCGCGGCCATAACTAACTTATGGGATACTAAACTTGATTATGTCAAAGCGTCAAGCCAGGCATCAGCCGGAGGCATCGCGAATTTAAATTTAGTGTCTGAAGGCGAGGCTCAAGTCAGCATTGCTATATCAAGCAACTGCTGGCAGTGCCTGAACGGGACTGAAAGCTTTAAAGATTACGCGTATAAAGACTTGAAAGTCATAGCGGGATTATATTTTAATCCAAATCAAGTTGTAGTCACGCAGAAGTCTAATATAAATAATCTTGCGGAAGTCAAGGGCAAGAGATTTGCGGTCGCGTCGGCGGGCTCAAGCGTTTACGGCGAGTGCTTAAATCATTTTGGAGCGGCGGGCTTAAACTTCCCAAGTGACATAAATTGTGAATATATAACTTTCACGGACGCTGCTGACATGTTACAGAACGGAACGATAGACGGCGCATGGATAATGTCGGGAGCTCCGGCCTCGGCTGTCACTCAGGCGATGACTGCCGGATGCAAAATTTTGGACGTTAGCGATGAGATTATAAAATCTTTGCAAAGCAAATTTCCGTGGTACGCAAGCATGATAATTCCCGCCGGAACATATCCTAATCAAGATAAAGACATTAAAACTTCGGCTATTAAAATGGTGATGTTCTGCCGGGGCGACTTGGACGAGCAGACTGTCTATGACTTAACCAAAACTTTCTGGGAAAATATAGACGAGCTTGGCCAGGCTCAGGCGAATTTAAAGGGTCTGAAAGCCAGCGAGGCTGTAAAAGACATTGCGGGCTTGCCTTTGCATTCAGGTGCTGCGAAATATTATAAAGAAGTCGGAGTTTTAAAATAAATTTATAAATTTATAAATTTTAAAATTAATAACGGGACGGCTGAAAAATTTTTTAGCTCGTTCCGTTTTATTTTATAGTAAAATAATATTAATAATTAATTTAAGTGCGGTGCAAACAAAGACCGTTATGAAAATTAAATTAAAATAAATGGGTCTAGGGTCCGCGACCCTGGTTGAAATAAAATTTAAAAAACATGGTAATATAAATTTATGTCAAGACTTTAATAAATTTAATAAATTAATTCAAGGGGCTGCTTGTAAAGTGATGCACGTGAATTTTTGTTTAGTATTATTTGCTCTTGTCTTTGTATGCGCGTTAGCTAATGCTGCTGACGCTGAATTTTCACCGGCCTCTAATAAAATTCCCAAAATCTCAATGGAAGACTTTTTCAAAAATCCTGAGACTGCCGCATATGCAGTTTCTCCGGACGGAACTAAATTAGCTTTCGCCAAGCCGTGGGAGCATCGCATGAACGTTTATATTAGAGACATAGAAAGCGGCCAAGAAAAGCGCATAACGTCCGCGAGTGAACGCGATATAGCAGGATTTTTCTGGAAAGGTTCTGAGCGTATAGTTTACGCGCAGGATAATCAAGGCGACGAAAATTTTCATGTTTATATAGTTAATATTAATAATATAAATAATGCTCGGGACTTGACGCCGTTCGAAAATGTCAGAGCCGGAGTGCTTGATGATCTTGAGGAAGATCCGGC
>JAFSNU010000053.1 GCA_017447325.1 Synergistaceae bacterium
AATTACTATCCCGCGGCCTTCTACAGTTTTAAATATTAATCTTCCCGCGTGACCGGGCGCAGTTGACACCGGCCAGTTCGGAATATCAGCGGCGTTAATAATAATTTCGTCCGCGTCCTCGTCAGCCGCGCCTCCCAAGCCCGAGCCTAAAACTATTGCAGTCAACACCTGACGATCTTTAATCTTAGATTTTATAAAGTTTACAGCCTCTTGTGCCTTGTCGTAATCAGTCATAAAATTTTCCCTGCCTTAATTAATAATATGCTCGTGACGTTCTATGTCCTCGCCTGACATAGCCTTGCCGAATAAATATCCCTGCGCTAAATCGCATCCGGCCTGTTTCAAAAATTCAAGCTGCTCCTGCGTCTCAACGCCTTTTGACAGCGCCGGAATTCCCAGACGCTGCGCCATGCCTATTACAGCAGCGATAATTATATTTGCTCTGTGATCCTCGCTGACTTCGCCTTGCGCATCATTGAACTTCATCGTCGGGCTGTCCTGATTTAAAGATTTAATCATGTCCATATCTATTTTAAGGCCGTCCAACGTAAAATCTTTTAAAACTTTAAGAGACGAGTAGCCGCTGCCGAACGCGTCCATCCAAACTTTAAATCCATGCTTGCGCAGTCTGTCGGCCTCGGCCTTTAACGCGTCCATGTCCATTGCGATTAAACTTTCAGAAATTTCGAAGTTTAACATGCCGCGCGGAATGCCGTACTGCTTGGCCGTCTCTTCGATAACGCTGACTATATCAGTCATTTCGAAATCAAGCCTTGAGACATTAAGCGACACCGGCAATAATTCTTCGCCCGCGTCACGACGTTTCTTTAAATACTCGCAGACTTTCTTAATCACGAAAGTATCAAGCAAATGAATTTTGCGCTGCTCTTCTAATATAAATATAAAATCTTTGGGCGATATAAAGCCGTAGGTTTTATCTTCCCAGCGCGTTAATGCTTCGATGCTTGCGATCTTGCCGGTCTCGACGTTTATTACCGGCTGGAAGAAAACTTTTATATTGCCGCCGTCCAAAGCCGTCTGGAAATTCTTTAACACGTACTCCTGCAGCTGGATCTTTTCCTCCATTTTGCCGTCGTACATTTGAGAGCTTGTGCCGTACTCGCGGCGTATGCTCGAGCAGGCGAGCTTTGCGCAGTCGCATATCGCGCTTATACTCGTCTTAGTGTCTTTGACGTGATATATTCCGGCCTTCATCTCGACTATAATTCCGCGCCGGATATTATTTATTCTCGCGCCCATGCGTTTAATTTTCTCGTCGAGCTCTTTAATTTCTTTCGAGATATTATCAGCCTTATACATGGACGTCATGACGATAAAATGATCGTTGGCAACTCTGGCAGTGATAGAGTATTGAAACGCGTCCTGCAAAATTCTCGCGATAGATTTTAACATTCGGTCGCCGCCGGAAAAGCCGTAAGCTTCGTTGTAAGTATGAAAGTTGCGGACGTTAAAGTAAATGCAGTAGCAATTAAATTCAGGATTGCGCAAAATTTTATTTATATAATCCGGAGCTTTTGCTCTGAACGCGAGCATGTTTAACAAGCCGGTTAACGCGTCTTTGTCGCTGTCCAAAACTTGATCGGGCAGACCGCTGACTCCGCTCAAAGACGACAGCTCGCTGCGAACTTGCGTGTCGTGAATGTAAACGTAAAAGATATCGCAGCCTAAAGTGTCGCTGTGAACTAAATGTCCCCAGTCCTCTATAGTTTTAATATCGCCGTTCTTAGTTATAACTCGATACTGCACGTAGTCATAGCCGCCGCTCGCTCTGACCTGTTCGTTCACTGCGGCCTGGACTTTTTCTAAATCTTCAGGATATACCAAGCTTGAAAAACATCCTCCGGTGAACTTCATAAACTCCTCTATACTATCGCACTCAAAAATTTTTGCAAGAGCCTTGCTCGCGAATAAAATTTCCTGTTCGTCGTCGTCCCTGTAAATTAAGAAAGCTCCCGGCATGTTCTCCGCAAGCATCTCAACCGAAAGATATTTATCTGCAAGCGGCCAAATTTCGCTCAATGTCCGCTCCGACATCTTACATTAGAGTCCTCCTTTTGCGTGAAAATTAAATTTATTTAATCTTAAAACTTGAAAATAATTTTAAATTTAAAAAATATTATAACGCAAGATTATTTTTAAAAATTTTTTTGCGCGAGGCTTTAATTAAATTTAAAAATTTTTTTGATTAATCGACTCATTGCGCGGGAAAAATTTTGCGAGTTTATTTTTGTAAACGCGAGTGCAATTAATTGCGACAGCTAAATTTATTTGATGCGTTTGTAGTTGAAAATGTAGTTGAAAAACTTTGGAGTTTACTCGAAGTTTTAATTTGATTTTGCAAAATTATTTTAGCATAAAAATTTATTATAATAATAGAAAATTTTTAAAGTTAAGGAGAGTTTAACATGAATGAAATTTTTACACGCGTCAGCATACGCAAGTTTGAGAGCAGGCCGGTTGAAGAGGCGAAGCTTGAGAAAATTTTACGCGCGGCAATGGCGGCTCCGTCGGCGGGCAATCAACAGCCTTGGGAATTTTATGTAGTCACTAATCAAGCTAAAATTCAAGAGCTCGCGAAGTGCAGTCCGTACTCTGGATGCGCGGCGAACGCTCCGGCCTTAATTATCCCGTGCATTAATAAAGCTAAATTAAAATTTCCTGAGCTAGACGAGATAGATTTAGCTATTGCGACGCAAAATATTTTGCTTGAGATTACGGCTCTTGATCTCGGCGGAGTATGGCTCGCGGTCGCGCCGTTCGAAGATCGAATTAATAAAGTTATTAAAGCTTTAGAGATTAAAGATAATTTAACGCCGTTTGCTTTGGTTGCGCTGGGCTATCCGGCTGAAAATCACAAGCAGCAGGACAGATTTGACGAGGCGAAAGTTCATTATGTTAAATAAAAATAAATTTTTTAAAATATTTTTAAGCTTAGTAATTTTAAATTTATTCGCGCTGCAAATTTTTGCAGATGATAAGCAGGAGAATTTATTTGCTATAGCTATAGCTCCGAGCGCGCCGTTCGTTACGCCTGGAAGCACGCTCGACGACGAATTAATTTACGGCGATGTGAGACGCGCAGTTATATCCGGCGATAAAGTTTTATTAGAAATGTCTTACGGCTTGGCCGAGATCGACGCGAAATATATTAAGCTCGTGAGCGAGGCCGAAGCTAAAGCATGGCAAGCTCAAGCTAATTATCAAGTCATAACTCCGTTCGCTGACGTTCAGCCCGAGGCAGCGACGTCGTCATATCCGTATGTAATAACTTTGCCGCGCGGAGCTTATTTGAAGATCGGCGAAGTTAATTCTGAAGATACGCGCTATGTTAAAGCCGAGTTAGTTGACGGATTAACAGGCTGGATTAGAAGACCGTTAGTGCGTCCGGTTAGAAAATGGGGCGAGTTTGACGAAGATACAACCCGTAAAAATTTAATTGAGGACGCTAAATTATATTTAGGCAC
>JAFSNU010000439.1 GCA_017447325.1 Synergistaceae bacterium
CTCTTGCGTGAGCGCGTAACTCGGACTGTCGACCATGTGCTGAATAATTTTAGCGAGCCGTGCGTTCGCGTTCTTCTGCTGAATTGCTAATCTCCTTTCTGCAAGCTCTAACCGCCGCGCGTCATTTTCCCGCCGCTTGTCTGCCGCATACATACCAGTCTTACGGATAGACGGCAGAACTTCAGATGTGACCCATTTTCTAAACTTCTTAGCTTCGGGCTTGTTGCTTCGCATGATTAAAGTATAAAGCCCGGACTCATTGATAACCGCCATATTTTGAGTGCCGCCAGGGGTATAGATTTTTTCTATACCCTTTTCGTCGTCGTCAAGCCCTTTGTTTACAACATCAGCCGGATTTTTCAGCTCCAACACATCACAAACGTCCTTAGCTACAAAATACGGCTCGTTATCTTTCATGACAACTCTAACCTGACGCGCGTTAAAATTAAATTCCTGAATTGCGCTTGACATAATTAAATTACCTCCGAAATTTTATAATCTGTTAGCTGAACTTGTGTAAAACTTTCTAAACTGCCGCCCTTGTCTTTAAATAAATAATGAATAACGCCGTGCGCTCCCTTGCAAGGCTTGATAAAAATTAATATTCTTTGCCCTACAAAACCTTTAGTTCCCCAACGTTTATGCGAGGCTATAAAATTATATTCGTGATGCGGCTTGAACTTAAGCAACCTTGCTAAAAATATATACGGATTAAATAAAACGCCGCTCTCTAAGATTGCTTTTGCTTGAGCTTTAACTTTAGGCTTTTTAATTCGTTCATATTCAACATCAGAATATTCAATTACACTCAAGCCTAACGTTACGGCCATTTGCCCCTGCGACCAGCCTCGCTTGAGCCTAAGCCTTACAAGCTCAGGGAGCTTGCTCTCGTCTTCTTCGTCTATAAAAATATCATCTAAGGCCATAATTTCTTTATCATTTCATCAAGCTGTGCCTGGTATTCTTCGATGCTGCGCTTGTAATTCACGAGCTCGTAATCGAATTTATATCCCTCAAGCTTTGCTTCAGTGCCGCTCTCGATAATCTCTCGGCCTGGATTTGTAATGCGGACTATCTTCGCGCCCTCTTCCCTGAGCATTGCGTACTCGTTCGGGAAGCGCAAATCGTCGATTATGATATTGAAGGTGTCTTTTAATTTGTAAATGTTCTTGCGCATTACCTCGCTCCAAATATTTTGATAAAACTCGCGTCCGGATTGGCCGAAATAAATTAAAAACTCGCGCAGGCTCTTCCCGCCGAACTCATCGCACGGGTCATTCTTTCCATATGTTGATACATTAACAAAATTAAAATTTATATACTCTGCGAAACGATAAAGCGGAGCTGCAAACGAAAGAGTAAGCGGGTAATATAAGCCTGTTATGTTTTCCGCCGCCGTGCTTTTCCCCGCACCGGTATAAGGCGAATAAAACGCTAAAATTTTCTTGTCTGACATAATTATTAATCTCCTTGTATTAATTTTTCAATCTCGCTTCGTTTAAAACGCCAATATTTGCCGGACTTAACTCCGCCCTTAATTTTCCCCTCGGTGTGCCATTTATAAAATGTTGACGGCCTGATGCCTAACAACTCTTGAACTTCAACAGCTGTCAACATATCGTCCTCGTTTTGCGTTTGAGACTGCGGCAATACGGGCAGCAAATTATCGAGCAATGCGTTAATC